>JAFWFI010000157.1 GCA_017515705.1 Bacillota bacterium | reverse complement strand
GGGATCCTTCTTCCACTGTTTGAGCCGTTCCACGGTCTCTTCCTTGATATAGCCTTCCTTCACCGCCACATCCACCAGCACGTCATAGTTGCTCAGGGTGTGGAAGGGCACACCCATTTCCTCGAAGTTCCTGAAGGAATCCGGCAGCCCGTAGGTGAAGATGGCTGCCACGCCCAGGATATCCGCCCCGGCTTCCCGCAGTGCGTTCACCACGGTCTTCACACTGCCGCCGGTGGAGATCAGGTCTTCCACGATGACCACTTTCTGGCCCGGTTCGATCCGGCCCTCGATCTGGTTCTGCTTGCCATGCTTCTTGGCGTCGGACCGGACGTAGCCCATGGGCAGTCCCATCTCGTCCGCCGTCAGCGCCGCCATGGGGATCCCCGCGGTGGCAGTGCCCATGATCACTTCGACTTCCGGATACTTTTCTTTGATCAGCTGCACCATGCCTTCTTTGATGGCGGTTCTCTCCGCCGGATAGGACAGTACCAGGCGGTTGTCGCAGTAGATCGGGGATTTGATGCCGCTGGCCCAGGTGAAGGGCTCCTCCGGGCGGAGGAAGACGGCCTTGACTTTCAGTAATATTTCCGCTGCTTTCTTTTGCATATTCGTTTCCTTCCTTTATGTATAATAATCGTAACACCGGGCTGCGGGGGGCGACAATAGCTTCCTCGCCGGAATCGGCGCTTGTAAAGGGGCTAAATCGCCTCTGTATTCGAAAAGGTATAAGCGCCTTTCCTCTGAGGAACTATTGCTCGCCTGCAGGCAGCCCTCCATTCATTTTGTCATTCATAGCCGCAGAAGGCGGCTTCTCTTACAGCAAATCAGCGGCGATCGCCTTATATGCCGCGGCCGGATCATCCGCTTTCGTAATGGGACGGCCGACAACGATGTAGTTGCTGCCCTGTTCCTTTGCATAAGCGGGAGTGGCGATCCGCACCTGGTCATCCTGAGAAGTCCCCGCCGGTCGGATCCCCGGTGTGATAGTGAGGAAATCCTCCCCGCAGAGCTCGTGGATCTTCTTCGCTTCATGCACCGAGCAGACCACGCCGTCCAGCCCGGCTTCCTTGGCCATTTTCGCGTAATGAGCCGCCACATCCGCCAGGTTCCCCTGAATGCAGAGTTCCTGTTCCAGCATCTCCTGTCCGGTGGAGGTAAGCTGGGTCACGGCGATGCACAGGGGCCGTCTGCCTTTTCCGGCGCTGCCCTCTTCCAGCCCTTCGATGGCCGCCGCCATCATCTTCTTCCCGCCGGCTGCGTGGACATTGACCATGTCCACGTCCAGGGCCGCCAGCCTTTTCATGGCGCTCTTCACCGTGTTGGGAATGTCGTGGAGCTTCAGGTCCAGGAAGATCTCATGTCCCCGCTCCTTGACGGCTTTGATGATCGACGGGCCCTCGCTGTAGAACAGCTCCATCCCGATTTTCGCATATACCGGTTCGTCAAACCGGTCCAGAAGCGCCAGGGCGTCCGCCCCTGTGGGGAAGTCCAGCGCTGTAATGATTCTTGTCATATCATACTCCCATCTTTAATTACAGTTTCATCTGTGAGCCTTGCCAACGATTCCCGAGAGAGTATCCACGCGGTATTTGTCCATGACCCCCGGCAGGGCTTCAATGATCTTCGGGCAGGCGTAGGGATCGGTGAAATTCGCCGTGCCCACAGCCACCGCCGAAGCGCCGGCGTACATCAGCTCCAGCACGTCTTCCGCTTTTGTAATGCCCCCCATCCCGATGATGGGGATCTTCACCTGTTCATAGACCTGGTAGATCATCCGGACCGCCACCGGTTTGATGGCCGCACCGGAAAGTCCTCCGGTCTTGTTGGCGATGATGGGACGGGCGGTTTTCAGGTCCAGCCGCATCCCCATCAGGGTGTTGATCATGGAGATCCCGTCGGCCCCCGCCGCCTCCACGGCTTTCGCAATCTGAACGATGTCCGTCACGTTGGGGGACAGTTTCACATAAACCGGCACCTTCGAGACTTCCTTCACCGCCGCCGTCAGGCTGGCCGCCACCTTCGGATCCGTGCCGAAGGCAATGCCGCCCTCCTTCACGTTGGGGCAGGAAATGTTCAGCTCGATGGCGTCCACGCCCTCGGCCCGGCCGATCTTCTCCGCCGTCTCCACATAATCCTCCTGGGCGCTGCCCGCCACATTGGCGATG
>JAFWFI010000156.1 GCA_017515705.1 Bacillota bacterium | reverse complement strand
CGCTCCTTCTCCGGCAGAAGACGGAAACGCCGGCGGGGTTCTGGAAATCGATATCAATGAAATTACGCCGAATCGCAGCCAGCCCCGGAAGGTATTCGATGAGGAAAAACTGGAGGAACTGGCGGACTCCATCCGTGCCCATGGTATAATCCAGCCCATTATCCTTCGAAAGATCGACGAAGGATATGAAATCATAGCCGGGGAACGCCGCTGGCGGGCCGCCCGGCTGGCCGGATTACGTAAGGTTCCCTGCATTATCCGGGAATACAGCGAAAAAGACAATATGCTGGTGGCATTGATCGAAAACCTCCAGCGGCAGGATCTGAATCCCATGGAAGAAGCGGACGCCTTCGCCCTTCTGGCGGAAGAACACGGAATGACTCACGAAGCCATCGCCGAAAGCATCGGCCGGGGAGGGGAAAAGCGGAGCCGTTCCTACGTTACCAACACGCTGCGGCTGAGAGAACTGCCGGATCAAATCCGCCGGATGATCGCAGAAGGACAACTCAGCGCCGGCCACGGCCGGGCCCTGCTTTCACTGGACACCGAGGAGGCCCGCATCCACGCTGCGAGAAAAGTCCTGGAGGAAGAACTCAGCGTCCGTCAGACGGAAGAGCTGGTCCGGAACCTTGAAATGCCGCCGTCTTCTCCGAAGCCGCCTGCCCGCAGCACGCCTGCTGTTTCCTACAGGGACATTGAATCGGATCTGAAAGACGCACTGGGCGCCCGGGTCCGCATCCGGGAAAAGAACAATAAAGGGAGCATTCAACTGTCCTTTTTCTCCCGGGAAGAATTGGAACGACTCATCGAACTCCTGGGTTCCCTGAAGCAATAACCTTTGATGTTTCACGTGAAACATACAGCGGATATCACCGGATATCCGCTGTTTTTTGCTTAAAATCGTCAAAAATTACAGATTCGGTACACAGTCTTACAGTACCCGCTGTTGTCACTTCAGGGGGTTATGTGTTATCCTATAAATGTAGGCTATATATGTATATACTATAAATCTCAAAATAATATTCCGGAGGTTTTTCATGAAGAAGCGATTGATTTTCGATATCTATTCGGATGAAAACTATGAAGACCTGGAAAGCAGTCTTCAGGAAGTCGTCAGCGGTTACCTCTCCAGCAGGCAGATCGATGCCAAATGCGAAGTTAAGGAGAACCGGTACATCACGATCCTTCCCCATCGTAAAAAGGAAGTGCTGACCAAAATTCTGCAGGACGATGTCTATTTTCTCGAAAAGGCCCGGCACAAGGTCAACATCTATACGTCCGTCGGGGACTATACGATCTACACCTCCCTGAAACAGCTGGAGGAAGAACTGGATCCCAAGACCTTTATCCGGGTCCACCAGGGCTACATCGTCAACATCAATGAGGTAGCTGTGTTTGGCAACAAGCAGCTCATCCTAAACAAAAGCGGCAAAGTCATCCCCGTGAGCCGGCGCAATGTCGCCAAGCTCCGGCGTGCCCTGGAACAGTGAATGCGCCGTAAAAAAGAGGATGTCCTTAAAGGGCATCCTCTTTTTTCTATTCCTCCTGTATGGCTTCCCGTTCCTTTTTCCACTGATTGGCCAGCTCATCCGCCCGTATATTCATCCGGGTGATGTAATCGAACTGTGCCGGGGTGAAGCCGGTACCATTCCATTCTATGAATTTCTCATACAATTGGTCCATATTGGTGGAGCTGCTGTCCGGATTCACGTGGCCCTTGACCCGGAAAAACCGGATCTCGTGACGGTCCAGGTAGGGGAGAAGCGCCTGCCACAGATCCTTGTTCTCCACATCCTTTTTTCCGGAGTTCTTCCAGCCGTTCTGCTTCCATTTCACATACCATTTGTCCCGGAAACAATTCATCAGGTAGGAGCTGTCGGAGAATACCCAGATGTTCTGCCCTTCCAGTTTAATGGCCTCGAAGGCTTTCAGCAGCGCCGTCATCTCCATGCGGTTGTTGGTGGTGTTGAGTTCGCCGCCGTAGAGTTCTTTCTTGTGACTTCCGTATTCCAGGATCGCCCCCCAGCCGCCGATGTTTTCCCTGTTTTGGTTGCCCGAGCAGGCTCCGTCAGTGTATATCTTTAAAATCGCCATTGTCTGTCATCCTTTCTATTTAATGATTGTAACGGATTCCCGGCGGGTTCGCAACTGTTATCGACTTCACCGGGAAAAGGCGGCGTATAAACGGCCTGTAATTTACCGTAGGGGCGATGGGTGACCGCCGGTTCTTAGCGATTGGCGAGCCGAAGGCGATGGCAGAGCTTAGAACCGCTGCGCGGAATCCCCGAGCGAGAGCGTCCCCGAGGTAAATTGACAGGCCGAAAGCCGCCCATGCAGACCGGAGTGCACCGAAAAAACGCCGCCTTTTGTCATTCCGGCCCTCAAAAAAACGAAAAGTAAATATGTCTTAAAACCGGTGTAATACTACTGTAACATTCCTATATTATACTTAAGGCTGAAATCATATGATAGGAGGGATGGCTGTGAAAAAGACGTTGCTTGCGCTGGTGCTGGCATTGCTGTTGTGTCTGAGTTCGGCAACGGTTATTTTTGCTGCGGACGACGACGCCTATTCCGTCATCAGCCCCCAGACCTCCGAAACCGGGATCACCTATTGCGACAACCTGCTGATTTCGGTGAAAACGATGGATAACACCCCTCTGCGCTTTACTTTATACTCCTACCCGAACTACACCAAAGTCAGCTCTTTGGATCTGGTTCCGGCTTCCGTATTCAACGTACGGTCCCAGGCCGGTCCTTCCGAAGACTTCACCGGGGGAGAAGGAGTCAGTTTCTACACGCGGCAGGTAAACGATATCCAGCCCGGGATGTACGGTTTGAAGATCGAAAAGTTTGACGAAGAGGGCAATGTTGCCTCCGTCAACCAGAAATACTTCATTATCGAATCCAGTTCATCCAAAGACTCCGCGGCGATTTATGAAAGCCAATCCTCTGCCAGCCGGGTAATGTTCATCCAGAACGTGTTCCGGAGCCTCTTCGGCACGACGGTGGTGGATGTCAGTGAGTAGAGCAACTATATATAAGGAAAGAATAAAAACGGTTTTACTGGTAGTACTGTTCATCACGGCAGTACTACTTTCCTATTTATATTGGAGAGATTCCTCTTTCCTGGAAATCAAAGAAACCATGGACAACCGGCTGTCGCTGACCACCCTGGCCAGCGCCACCATACCCGAACCTTCCGAGTTCATCTGCCCCGTCAGCGTGGACGTGAACTTCGGCGACGGCACCTTTACCAGCTTCCACGAAAACGCCAAGGGAGTCTGGGATTTGCTGTTGCCTTTTTACATTGACTTTACCAAAAGCAGCGGCCTTTCGGTGGAGACCCTGACCGACCGTCAGTGGGACAACATCATGAGCTTCCAGTCCGCCCGCTGCTGTTTCGACTACGGCCTGCCGGTTTCCTATTTCCGGTCCCTGGGCGCCGCCAATTACGGAGAATCCGACTATTTCAGCGATCTGACGGTCCTGGCCTTCTCCAAGGCTTTCGACGACAGTTTCTTCATCCGCTCCGCTGATGGCGGCTGTTTCCGGGTGAGGGCGTCGGAGTATGACAGCAGCAACATCCTCTCCGCCATCGAAAATCTTCGCAGCCTGTCCACGGACCAGTATTATCCCATGAATCAGTTCCTGGGCACGGATAACACGGTCATCACGCCATTCTCCACCAGTATCGACCTGCCGTCCCTGCAGTTCCGTCCTTCGGTCCCCGACCAGGACAGTGATTTCAACACTAACCTCGCCCGGAATTTCTTTGGGCAGAGCCTGGATTTTATCCGAACGGTTACCGACAACAACGGCACCACGATTTTCATGTATAATTACGGGGAAACGTCCCTGACGGTCTATCCCAACGGATTCTTTGAATACCAGGATTCCCCGGTGTCAGCGGACAAATCCATCAGCTTTACGGAAGCGTTCCGGACTGCCTCCGCCTTTATCGCGGATCACGGCACCTGGTCCGCCCATGACGGCAAGACCATTCACTTCCTGCTGGAGGGAGTGGACCGGGACATTTATGAGCGCAGTTCCGTTTACACCTTCCGGTTCCGCTCCCACTACGGCGGAAGGAAGATCTACGGCAGCGACAATGTCCTGACCATTGTGGTCACCGGCAGCCAAATCACCTATTACAGCCGGAACCTGATGATCCCCGCCGAAGAGGACTTCACCGGCACGCCGAATACCGGCACGCCGAACTACCCCTTCGTGGACGTGGTTTCCCAGGGATACAAAACGATTGCCGGGGAACTGATGGCATGCGGAGCGCTGGAGCCGCCGGAAGACCCGGGCGTCCTCTTTGACGCCGTGCTGGAACAGATCACCGGCATCGACACCGGGTATTTCGAAATGACGGAAACCCCCCGGAAAGTCTGCCGGCCGGCTTGGGTCCTGACTTTCTCCGACGACATCCGGATCTTCTACGACCTGTATACCGGCGAATACCTGGGTACGATTTCATAAAGGGAGGACTGAATCATGGAATGGTCAAAAATCAAGAATATCCTGATCGTCGCCCTGCTTCTGATCAATGTCCTCTTCCTGTACATGCTGGCGCAGCCCGCCGGAGCGGAAACAGATCATCGGGATGAAGGCGCCCTGCTTTCGGACACCCTGTCGGTCCTGGAACAGAACGGGATCACCGTCCGGGCGGATACCGGTTTTGAAGAACTGCAGCTGCCCATGCTGACCCTGAAGTTCGATGAGGACAACGGTACCTACGACTATGCGCCCACGGGGAAGACCCACTACCTGACGGAAGAAACCGCCTTGGAAGATGCCGACCGCTTCCTGGCCGAAAAGGGGAATTTCGGCACCCCCGGAAAGGACATCCGGGTGGAGAGCGTCGCTGTTTCGGAAACAAATCCGGACCGGTTCATCGTCTCCTACGGGGGCTATTATGAAAACTACCGGATCAAGGAACTGGGCATCACCATCACCGTTTCCCCCTCCGGCATTCTTCGAATGGAAAAACAATGGGCATCGGTGGCGGAAGCCGGCCGGAACCGCCGGACCATCATCCCGGTCACCACTGCCCTGCTGCATTATATGGACCGGGTCCTCACAGAGGAACCCGGCGCCCGGAAAACCGTGACGGGTATTTCCATCGCCTATACCGTCAACACGCCTTACGGCGGCACCGTTGCCTCCGACACGGCCTTCCCGGCCTGGCGTTTTGATGCGGCCGACGGGACCAGCGTCTACATTCCGGCGTATCAGTAACCAACAGAAAGGAAAGACTCCATTGACACTTCGATTCTGCTCGCTGTCCAGCGGAAGCAGCGGCAACTGCTATCTGGCCGGTTCGGACCGGACCCTGGTCCTGGTGGACGCCGGCATTTCCGCCCGTCAGATCACGGAACGCCTGAAAGCCCTCGGCCTGAAGCCGGAGGACCTGTCCGGGATCCTGATCACCCATGAACATTCCGACCATATCAAGGGTATCGACACCCTGTCGAAAAAATACCATCTCCCCCTGTACATGAACAGCGCCACGGAGGAACAGCTCCGGACCCTGTGCAAATACCATTCGGAGATGGATATCCGTCTTTTTGAAAACAGCGGGACCTTCCGGCTGAGAGACCTGGACGTGCGGGCCTTCTCCGTATCCCACGATGCGGCGGATACGGTGGGCTTCGCCCTGCAGAAGGACAGTGCAAAAATCTGCACCGCCACCGACACCGGCTGTGTTACGGAAGAGATCATGGAAGAACTCACGGAGGCGGACCTGATGATACTGGAAGCCAATCACGATGAGGAGATCCTCAAAATGGGCCGCTATCCCTGGTTCCTGAAGCAGCGGATCCTCAGCGACTTCGGCCACCTGTCCAACGAAGCAGCCGGTCTGGCCCTGGCAGAGGCCGTGGCACAGGACCCCCGTCCCCGGCAGGTGCTGCTGGCCCACCTTAGCAAGGAAAACAATTTTCCGGAAATGGCCTGGCAGACCGTGGTGAACGTGCTGGAATCCCGCCGGATCTACCTGAACGACGACCTGCGGATCGATTTGCTGAAGCGGGACGAAATGAGCGGGGTGTACGTATTATGAAGATCACGATCGTGGCAGTGGGAAAACTGAAAGAAGAGTATCTGAAAAAAGCCGCCGCCCGCTTCTCGGATGAAATCAGCAGGCACTGCGGCTTTTCCGTCCTGGAAGTGCCGGACGAAAGCACGGAAAACCGTCCCCCGGACAGCGTGAAACTCTCCGAAGGGGAGGGTATTTTAAAACGAATCCGGCCGGAGCAGTACGTGGTGGCCCTGGCCATCGACGGGAAGTACCGGACTTCAGACGATTTCGCCGCCTTCCTGAAGGACTGCGGCCGAAGTGGACGGGACGACCTGGTCTTCGTCATCGGCGGCTCCCTGGGACTGTCCCCGGAAGTCCTGAAGAGGGCGAACGAAAAACTCTCCTTCTCCCCCATGACCTTTCCCCACCAGTTGATGCGGATCATGTTGATGGAACAGATCGCGAGGGGATTGTAAATTGAGGATTGAAGATGGGAGACAGAAAAGGTCCCTCGCTGCGCTCGGGATGACAAAAGAGGGCTGCCTGAAGGCGAGCAATAGTTCCTCGGAGCGAAAGGCGCTCGTAGAAGTCGGACCATTCAAGGCGATTTAGCCCTATAAAAGGCGCCGATTCCGGAGAGGAAGCTATTGTCGCCCTTTGCAGCCCGGAGTATGCTTTATTTTACTTATGATACGTTTCATTTTGAATAATCTTATACGCCCGGTAGATCTGCTCCAACACCACCGTCAGTGTCAATCCCGGCGACATCTCCATCGGACTGAGCCCCAACTTCACCGGCTGCGGGTCCCAGTCGCCGGCGATCTCTTCCCCGCCCGGCAGCAGCACCGTCACCCGGGACACGCCCCGGAGCCCGGCCGCGGCGATTTCCTCCGCCAGTTTTTCCGACGAAATCATCCGTTCCCCGGGCTGCACCAGCACGCAAAGACCTTCCGGCTGCGGGACTTTTTTCCCCGGGGGAACCCGGGTAATCTGCAGTTTGCAGAACCTTCCCAGCCTTTTGGCGTATTCCCCGGCGGCATTATCATAAAACTTTTCCGTTTTCCTCAAAAAAACTACTACGTGAACCTTCATTCTTCCGTATTTTCTCCTGTATAAAACCCATTTTCAAAAATTTTTTTGGAATCGTTTACATTTGTTAAATTTCAGACAAAAAATGCTTGAATCCTGCCCACTAATATATTAAACTTATAGTGTCGTATCATCAATACTTATAATGAAATATTATGCGCTTTTGCCATCCGGCGGGGATTCCCCGGAACATCAAGAAAAAGCTTCCGACCAGCGAATCGACCGTCGCTATTGACATGAGCCCGAATATTTTGTATGTTAGATGATAGGGTAATTCTGAGAGGATTACTATGCTTTTTTGCGTGGTCTTCTCTTCAGATAAAAAATTTACTTGACTAAAAAAAGGAGGAGTTCAAATGAATTTTAATCTTACCAAAGAACAAGAAGCAGTTAGAAAAATGGTAAGAAAGTTTGCTGAAAACGAAGTTGAACCGATTGCTGCTGAACACGACAAAACCCACGAGTTCCCTTGGGAAGTGGCTAAGAAAATGGGCCAGTACGGGATCATGGGTATTCCTTATCCGGAAGAATACGAAGGCGCCGGCGGTGACCACATTTCCTATGCTATCGCTGTCGAAGAATTATCCAGAGTAGACGGTTCTACGGGCGTTATCTGCTCCGCTCACACTTCGCTTTGCACATGGCCTATCTTTGGATGGGGCACGGAAGAGCAGAAGAAAAAGTATGTTCCGGACCTGGCTTCCGGCAGAAAGCTCGGTGCTTTCGGTCTGACCGAACCTAACGCTGGTTCCGATGCAGGCGGACAGCAGACTGTTGCTATCGAAAAAGACGATCACTATGTACTGAACGGCGCTAAGGTGTTCATCACCAACGGCGGTGTTGCTGACACATTCGTAATCGTTGCTATGACAGACAAATCCAAGGGAACCCACGGCGGCATCACAGCGTTCATCGTTGAAAAAGGCTTCGAAGGCTTCTCCATTGGTAAGACCGAAGACAAGTTAGGTATCCACGCTTCCTCCACGACAGAACTGATCATGCAGGACTGCATCGTTCCGAAGGAAAATATGCTGGGTAAAGTTGGCGAAGGCTTCAAGGTAGCTATGACTACACTGGACGGCGGCCGTATCGGTATCGCTTCCCAGGCTCTGGGTATTGCACAGGGCGCTTTCGACAAGACCGTTGACTACATGAAAGCCAGAAAGCAGTTCGGCAAGACCTTAAGCAAATTCCAGGCCCTGCAGTTCGAAATGGCTGACATGAAGGCCAGAATCGAAGCTTCCAGACTGCTGATCTACAGAGCTGCGAACTTCAAGGATCTGCACCAGGATTATTCCGAAGCTTCCGCTATCGCTAAGCTGGTTGCTGCTGAAACAGCTATGTACGTAACAACAAAGGCTGTACAGTTCCACGGCGGTTATGGTTACACTGCAGATTACCCGGTTGAAAGAATGATGAGAGACGCGAAGATCACCGAGATCTACGAAGGTACCTCTGAAGTTCAGAAGATCGTTATCGCTAATAAAATTTTCGGAAAGAAATAAGTCAAGGAGGCATAGACAATGGCATATAAAATCATCGTATGCGCAAAGCAGGTTCCTGATACAAACGAAATCAAAACAAATCCCGAAACAGGAACTCTTATCAGAGACGGCGTACCCAGTATCTTAAACAACGACGACGCAAACGCACTGGAAGAAGCATTAAAACTGAAAGATGCTTATCCGGGAACAAAGATCACAGTCATCACAATGGGACCTCCGCAGGCGACCGAAATGCTGGAAGAATGTCTGGCTATGGGTGCTGACGATGCGATTCTGTTATCCGACAGAGCGCTGGGCGGCTCCGACACATGGGCAACCTCCAATGCAGTAGCTGCAGGTATCCGTAAAGTCGTTGCTGAAGAAGGCGACTTCGACATCATCTTTGCCGGCAGACAGGCTATCGACGGCGACACCGCTCAGGTAGGTCCGCAGATCGCTGAAAAATTAGGTGTTCCTCAGGTTTCTTATGTAAAAGAATTCTCCATCGACGGTAAGGAAATCACCGTTAAGAGAGCTCTGGAAGACGGTTATGAACTGATCAAGCTGCAGACACCCTGCCTGCTGACTGCGATCAAAGAACTGAACACACCGAGATACATGTTCATCAACGGTATCTACAAAGCAATGAAATACCCCATCAAGGTTTGGAATGCAGCTGACATCGGCGTAGACCTCAACACAGTAGGTCTGAAAGCTTCCCCGACCAACGTATTCAAGTCCTTCACACCGAAGCCGAAAGAACCGGGCAAGAAGATCGAAGGCGATACCGACAACGATCTGGCTAAGAACTTACTCATTGCTCTGAAGAAGAAACACATCATTTAATTAGGAGGGACAAAGATGGCAATCAAAGATTTTAATGCTGTTAAAAATATTTGGGTATTTGCCGAACAGAGACACGGCAAACTCATGAACGTAGCCCTGGAACTGATTGGCGAAGGTTACAGATTATCCAGAGAAATGCCGGAAGGCACAAAGGTTTGCGGCGTTCTCATTGGTTCTGAAGAAGATATCGCTCCGCTGGCAGACGAACTGTTTGCTTATGGCGCTGACGAAGTTTACAAGCTGGCTGATCCGCTGCTGGAACAGTACACCACAGACGGTTACACCAAGGTTCTGGCAGATGCTGTTGAAGAACTCCTGCCTGAAATCGTAATCTTCGGTGCAACACACATCGGTCGTGACCTGGCTCCGAGAGTAGCTGCCAGACTGGATACCGGTTTAACAGCTGACTGCACAAGACTGGATATCGACATGAACAACTACATCGACTTCCTGGTTCGTGACACCACCTGCAACACCAAGGGCCTCACTCCGGAAGATCCGAAGAAAGACCTGCTGAAGCAGACTCGTCCGGCATTCGGCGGTAACCTGATGGCTACCATCATCACACCGAGAACCAGACCGACCATGTCCACAGTAAGACCTGGCGTTATGAAGAAGAGAGACAGAGACGACTCCCTGAAGGGTACTCCGATCGACGTTAAGGTTAACCTGACAGAAGACGATATCAAGATCCAGGTTGTAGAAGTTGTTAAGGCTGCGAAGGAACTGGTTTCCTTAACAGACGCTGACATCATCTGCTCCGGCGGCCGTGGATTAGGCGGACCGGAAGGCTTCAACCTCATCAGAGAATTCGCTGACAAAGTTGGCGGCGTTGTTGGTTCCTCCAGAGCAGCTGTAGATGCTGGCTGGATCGATCACTCCCACCAGGTAGGCCAGACCGGTACAACCGTTAAGCCGAAGATCTACTTCGCTTGCGGTATCTCCGGTGCTATCCAGCACTTAGCTGGTATGCAGACATCTGACTGCATCGTTACGATCAACAAAGACCCGGATGCTCCGATCTTTGAAGTTGCGGACTACGGCATCGTAGGCGACCTGTACAAGGTTATCCCGCAGATCATCGCTGAATGGGACAATGCAGAAGACCTGGCTAACCACGCTGAATAATCCTGATTTAGTTAAGTAATAAAGGTTTCAGGGACGGGCGACCGTCCCTGAACTTTTTCATCTGAAAAATCGGTTTGTTGTATAAAAAAGGCTTGACACCTTGTTCGCAAAATGCTATTATAAACAAGTCGTTACGAGATGTGCATCCTTAGCTCAGTTGGTAGAGCACCTGACTCTTAATCAGGGTGTCCGGGGTTCGAGCCCCCGAGGGTGTACCAATCAAAGCCTTGAAATAC
Organism: Bacillota bacterium; assembly: GCA_017515705.1. Lineage (GTDB taxonomy): Bacteria > Bacillota > Clostridia > Peptostreptococcales > Anaerovoracaceae > RUG14258. The sequence continues at coordinate 30,647 of JAFWFI010000156.1, read as the reverse complement.
CACGTTTCAAGGTTTTTTCTTTATCTGAACAAAACCTGCGGAGGAACGGGCATGGAAAACGAAGAAAGACGGACAGAGCTAGTGAAAATCAGCGAAACGGACCCGGAACGGAAAATCGAGGCGGCGGACTGGTACGCCAAATACCCCAAGCCGGACATCTGGGACCGATTCAAAGCGCATTTTGTGGACGCCATTCTGGTCTATATCCCCGTGACGCTGGTCTATTACCTGGTCCTGCCGTATTTTCTTCCGATCGAGCCTTTCAATGCCGGGTACGTTTTCATCCGGCTGTTCCTGGCGGTCTACCTCAACATGGGGCAGCTGGTCACCTGGATCTTCCTGGCGAAGACAAACGGCAGCACCCCGGGCAAGAAGCTTTTCCATCAGCGGGTCATGCGGCTGGACGGCGAAAAAATCACCCTGAAAGACGCCTTCGTCCGGGATTTCCTCATCAAGGGCGTCTGCAACCTCTGTTCTTTCGGCCTGATGAACATCACTTCCATCGTCGTAGCTTACATCAAAGCCAATAACCGCCCGCTCCACGATGTTGCCGCCTATACCGTGACCATCGACATCAGCGGCCCGGCAGAAGAGGAGCCCCGTGTAGAGTTTAACTAAATTCCACGGTTTTGTAATAAAGATGTAATGAATAAAGAAAACATTTCCCCGGAAATGTGGTATAATAACCACACTGCATCAATTGAACTATCATAAGGGGTTACGCATGAAGATTTTTTTCAAAACACTAATCGTCACAACATTGTTATTTACCTGCATACTCACACCGGTCTTTGCCTGGTGGAACAGTATCCAGGACAATACGGTATTCAAGGAAAGCGAAGTCAATCTGGAGGAAGATCTCCCGTCCCTGGTGGACGAAGACAGTCCCTTCTTCCAGGCCTTCTCCGACGCGAACCGGATCAACGTACTCCTGCTGGGAGTCAATTCCGGACTGGCGGATACCATTATGCTGGCGTCCTATGACAAGGATACCGGCAACATCGACCTGATTTCCATTCCAAGAGACACTTACTATGTCCGGAAAGGCCACGGCCATCCTTCGGAAAAGAAGATGAATGCTTCCTACCAGGACGGCGCCCTGGGCGTTGCCATGGCGGTCAGCGACCTGCTGGAAGGCATTCCAATCAACTGCTACATGAAGGTGGACTATGAAGGCGTCGCACGGATCGTGGACTCCATGGGCGGCGTGCCCATGAACGTGCCCTTCCACATGCACTACACGGACATTTACGATACACCGCCGCTGTACATCGACATCGAGGAAGGCTACCAGGTTCTGGACGGTCAGAAAGCCATGCAGTTCATCCGTTTCCGGAAGGGCGACAAGGGCTATCCGGGTTACCGGGAAGGGGATATCGGCCGGGTCAAGACCCAGCAGGAATTCATGAAATCCGCCTTCCGCCAGGCCATGGGCCTGAATATCGTGAAGGTCGCCAGATCCGTCCTGAACAACGTGGAATCCGACGTGAAAGTGGATACGGTTCTGAGCCTCGCCAAGAACGCCACCGGCCTGTCGCCGGACAAAGTCACCACCTACACCGTGCCGGGTGAAGCCCGGATCGGGGAAGGGGATCTGTCCTTCTGGTTCTCCAGCAAGAGTCAGATCCGGGAAATGCTCACCGAGATCTACTCTAACCAGCTGGACGAAGAATCCATGGACTTCAGCGGAGTGGATTCCAAGGAAAGCTCCGATACATCCGGAGAATAACAGAAAATGAACCTTTAGACCCGGCTTTTTCGCCGGGTCTTTTTCATTTGTGTTGTAAATATGTTACGTTTTGTTTAACGTCCACACAAGCCGGATCGCTTGTGTTACAATAGGGTCGGAAAATACTGCACATTTATATACAGGGAGAACAACCATGAAAAAAATGAAACACCTGCTGAGCTGGGTGCTGGTAATCGGCTTGATGCTGAGCCTGGCCGCCGTACCGGCCTTCGCTTCCTCCGGCAGCGATGAAGGCTGGGGCGTCGCCTCCTGGAGCTGGCTGGAAGAGGACAGCCGTTCCCAGGTCAACATCAAAGCCATCGAACAGCAGACCCTGTCGGAATGCAATCAGATGTGGGACACCTCCTCCATGGACCAGTGGTCCGCGGATCAGATCGACCTGTATCTGGAACTGTATAACCAGCGGGTCAGCGAAGCGCTGGACAAATACGATAAAACCAACAAGACCATCCACATCGTGGTGGCTTTCACCATGCCCAAGGACAAGGACTACCTGGAGAATTACGTCCGGAAATGCAACCCTTACGTCTATCTCACAAAGGACGGGAGTTTCTATTCCACCACGCCCCTGGTGCTGTCGGACAAAACCCTGGACTATGCCACGGCGGCGCTGACGGTCAAGGGTTACGGCGATTATGAAGCCATGATCTGCCACAACGGGGAAGACGGCATACCGACGGCCCAGAACGCCGCCTACACCGCATTCTCCAAGCTCACCATCAAAATCTACAACGGCGGTTTTTCCGCCAGGAGCAATTACATCATGAGCCCGGACATCGCCCAGAAACTGATGGAGGAATACGAAATCAGTTCCGAAAGCGGTTACCCGGTCATCTACAGTTTTGACGATGTACAGGAAAGCGACTGGTTCCACGACCCGGTGATCGCGGCCACCTCCGTGGGCCTGATCAAGGGAAAGAGCAGCACGAAGTTTGCGCCCTATGACAACATCACCTACGCCGAGGCCATTACCCTGGCCACCCGAATGTATGCCAAAAATCACGGAGAGGACTTCGATTCCTACCTGGGGAACGTGAATCCCTGGTACCAGCCCTACCTGAATTATGCGAAGAAGCACGGGATTCCGTGGAAATACAAGGATTATAACGCCAACATCCCCCGGGATGAATTCGTTCACATTTTCTACAAGGCCATGCCGGCGGGTTCCTTCCCGGCGGTGAAGGACGTGCCCTACGGCACCATCCCGGACATCAACAGCAAGCATAAATATTCTTCGGAAATCTACACCCTCTACCGGGCAGGCATCATCTCCGGCAACGACAAAGCCGGAACCTTTGCCCCGAACAGCCCCATCCGGCGCAGCGAAGCCTCCGCCATCATGGCGAGGATGATGGGATTGTAAAGAACAGAAAAAGAGCAGCATACGCTGCTCTTTTTATATATTATAATCCTATTTCCCCAGACAAAACCGGCTGAAGACTTCGTTGATGATGTCTTCCTGCACGGCGTCGCCGGTGATTTCCCCAAGGAGCCGCCAGGTCTCGTTTACGTCGATTTCGATGAGCTCGAGGGGCTCTTTTTCATGAATCATATTTAAAGCGTCCTCAGCGGATTTGAGGGCGTTTTTCAGCAGGTTCAGGTGGCGGACACCGGTCACCAGGACGTTCTCCGCCGGCTTCGTCCGGCCGCCGTAGACCTTCTCCCGGATCTTTTCCTCCAGCTCTTTCAGCCCTTCTCCGCTGACCATGGAGGTGCGGATGATCTCCGGTGCCGGAACCAGCTCCCGGGCTTCTTCCTCCTGCCAGCAGGGGGCTTCGTCCGTCTTGTTGACCAGGAGGATCACGTTCTCCCGCTCCTTCAGTTCCCGGGCGATAAGCCTGTCCTCGTCGTCCAGGGGACGGGACTGATCCAGCAGGAACAGCACCAGATCCGCCCGTTTCAGGCTCTCCAGGCTCTTTTCCACGCCGATCTTTTCCACCAGGTCCCCGGTTTTCCGGATTCCCGCCGTGTCCGTGATATTCAATAGGATCCCGCCGATGTTCAGCTGTTCCTGGATGGTGTCCCGGGTGGTGCCCGGAATCTCCGTCACGATGGAGCGGGTTTCCCTCAGAAGCCGGTTCATCAGGGAGGATTTCCCCACGTTGGGTTTCCCTGCGATGACGGTATTCAGCCCTTCCCGCAGGATCCGGCCGGTGTAGCCCGTCTCCGCCAGCTCCGCGATTTCCCCGCGCACGGCTTCCATCTGGCTTTCCAGTTTTTCATAGGTCATGACCTCGATGTCCTCGTCGGGGTAGTCGATGTTCACCGTCAGCTCCACCAGGGCGTCCACCAGCTGTGCCCGGATCTTCCCGATCTGCTCCGAGAGCCGTCCGGAGAGCTGCCCCAGAGCCGCCTTGTAACTGTCTTCCGTCTTCGCCCGGATCACATCAATCACGGCCTCTGCCTGGGACAGGTCGATCCGTCCGTTCAGAAAGGCCCGCTTGGTGAATTCCCCGGGTTCCGCCAGACGGGCGCCGTTTTCCAGCGCCAGTTCCAGGGTCTTCTGCAGGGAGACCATGCTGCCGTGGCAATGGATCTCAGCCACGTCTTCCGCCGTATAGGTACCGGGTCTTTTCATAAACACCGCCAGCACCTCGTCCACCTCGGCGCCGGTCTTCGGATCCACGACCATACCGTAGCTGAGCTTGCGGTTTTCTACTTTATATATAGCGTTTTCCATGCCCCTGTTTTTCATCGGTACAAAAACAGAACGGAGAATGGTTTCCGCCAATTCTCCGCTGATTCGTACTATTCCGATCCCGCCTTCTCCCGGAGCAGTGGCGATGGCTGCAATAGTATCTTCTTTATTCATTGTCGCTTTCCATAACCTCATTCACGGTTTCCGGAGCGGTTTCCGCCGGCGCTTCGGCCTTCTGTTCCCTGCGGAACTTGGAATCCTTGTTGAACTTTCCGCCGCGTCCCTTTTCCCGGGGGAGCTTGCGTACTTCGATCACGACTCTCCGATAGGGTTCGTCGCCTTCGCTTCTGGTATTGACTCTCACATCATCCTGCAGGGTGGTGTGAATAACCTTTCTTTCATAGGGGTTCATGGGTTCCAGACGAACCGCTCTCTTGGTCTTGGAGACCTTGCCGGCCAGCCGGATCGCCAGCTGTTCCAGGGTGCTTTCTCTCTTTTCACGGTAGTTTTCCGCATTGATCACGACCTTGACGTACTTGTCGGTATTCTTGTTCACCGCCAGGTTTGTCAGATACTGCAGGGAATCCAGTGTCTGTCCCCTTTTGCCGATCACGGTGCCGGAATCCTTACCGTCGATATCGATGTAGATGATGCCTTCTTCCTCACTGGATTTGATGTTCAGTTCCAGACCCATCTTGGAGGTGATGTCCTCCACAAAGGCCAGTGCGATGCCTTCCGGGCTCTGCTTCGGGGTAACCCTTACAAATGCCTGCTTGGACCCCAGTCCCAGGAAGCCTTTCTTGGCCTCTTCCAGTACTTCCACTTCCACGTCATCTACGCTCAGACCCAGTTCGGCTGCAGCCAGTTTCACTGCTGCTTCTACGGTATCACCGTATCTTTCTAAATATTCCACCTGTTTACCTCCACAGTTATTTCTTTTTCTTATACTTACTCTTCTTCCGCGCTGCTTCTTGCTGTTTCTTCATTTGAAGCAGTTCTTCTTCGGTATAGAAGTCTGCATATTCGTCTTCCACTTCGTCGAGTTCCGTTTTCTCTTCAAAAACTTCTTCGTCTTCTTCTTCGATGATCTTCACTTCAGAAGGCTTCACGGGCTTCTCTTCCTCTACGACTTCCGGGAAGAGTTCCGGATGTTCCTTCCGGTATTTTTCTTCTTCTTCTTTCTTTAATCTCTGTTTCTTCAATCTCGACAGCACAAAATGCTGCTGGACGCACATGAACAGCGTTCCGACGAACCAGTAAATCGTCAGACCGGCCGGGAATGAACGGCCCCACCACACGATCATCAGGGGGAAGATGTACTGCAGCACCTTCATGGAATTCCCCGATGTGGACGGATTGGCGCTCATGGTGATCTTATACGAGAAATAGGTCGTGATGCCGGCCAGGATCGGCAGGATCCACTTGTCCGGCTGGCTCAGGTCCGGTATCCACAAAAACTTCTCATGTACCGCCAGAATCATGTCCTGGCTCATATACATCAGCGGGTTTCTCAATGCGGCGAACAATCCGAAGAGGATCGGCATCTGGATGATCAACGGCAGGCAGCCCTTGGCCGGGTTCACGCCTTCGACCTGATACAGTTCCATGATCTTCTGATTGTATTTTTCCTTGTCCTGTCCGTACTGCTTCTGCAGCTGCTGCATTTTCGGCTGAAGATCCTGCATCTTCGCCGACTGCTTCATCTGAGCGCTATACAGGGGGAACAGTATCCCTCTGACGATCAGTGTCAGCAATACAATGGCAATTCCGTAACTGCCAATGATACTGGGCGGATCCAGTTTATCGACAATATTGTAGAGCAGATTCAGAAGCAATGCGATGGGTTTTGCGAATACCGCTAACAGTTGATACATTACTACTTTTCCTCCATTCGTACTATTTGAGCGGGTCGTAGCCGCCCGGGTTAAATGGATGACACTTCAGAATCCTTTTAATTCCCAACCATGTTCCCTTTAAAGCTCCGTACTTGGTGACCGCCTGGATAAAATACTCCGAACAGGTCGGGTAAAACCGGCAGGTCTTTGGCAGAAGAGGAGAAATGAACCATTGATAACACCGGACCAAAAATATCAATATGTACTTCATTCTTTTGTTTCCTTCAACAGTTTTCCTCTGGTTAATGCACTTCTGAGGGATTTTTTCACCTGGCGGTATTCCGCCTGGTTGATGGTATTTCGGGCGATGATGATGATGTCACGTCCCGGCTTTACCTCGTCCTTCAGTTCCCGGTAAGACTCCTTCATGAGCCTTCGCGCTTTATTTCGCTGAACACTCTTGCCTACTTTTTTGCTTGCAAGAAAAGCAGTTCTGGTGTAATCCAAATGGTTTTCCCGATGGAAAACCACCACGTATCTGTCTCCGAGAGACTTTCCTTTGTTGTAGATATCAGTAAAATCTTTTTTGCTGCGTAAGACATCCGGTCTCAACATGTCTGATCACTCTTTCTGGGATTAAACAAAAAGACCACTTGCGCGGCCTTATGCTGATAATCTTTTTCTTCCTCTGAGTCTTCTTCTCTTTAAAACGTTTCTACCGTTTTTTGTACTCATTCTTTTTCTGAAACCATGCTCTACTTTTCTTTGTCTTTTCTTGGGCTGATATGTTCTTTTCAAGTCGTGCCACCTCCTTCTCCTACAATTCGCGAACAAGCTGATTACCGCATTTCAAACGATAAAAAAACGCCGCCTGTCCAAAGCGATCCGGTATCTTTTTTTGTAAAAGTACAAGCAAAAATAACACTGCCTTATGATTATACAATCCCTTAAAATACCTGTCAATCCTTTTTTACCCCGGGGCAGGACGAATTTATTTTATGAATAATTTTTTGGCGGGGCAGCCGGAACAGAAATCTCACGATGTTGGTATGTTATAAAATTAAAAACACAATGTGTTGAAAAGGGTGGGACACCATGAAATTTCTTAAGGTCTTTTGTGGAAAATTTTGTTGTTGATGTGGAAAACTGAACATGTTATTATTAAACAGCGGAAAAAAGAGAAGAGAGAGATTAGATATATGGATGCAATTTTTGAAACCTGGGATAGAATCATCCTGCTTATAAAAGAAGAAATGAAGGATGCACCTTTTAATTCCTTCATCAAACCCCTGGAACCGGTTTCAATAGAAGATAAGAAGAAACTGGTCACCCTGAAAGCACCGAATAAAATCACCAAGGAACGGATTGAAGGACGCTGGTACAACAACCAGATTCGGGACAGCATCCGGGACGTCCTCGGACCGGACTATGACTTCAAGCTCGTGCTTCCAGAAGACATCAAACCGGCAAAACCGGCGCGCAAAGCGTCTCCTGCCGTCTCCAAGTTTACCGGAAATCCCATCAATCCGAAATATACATTTAAGAATTTCGTACAGGGAAAATCCAATCATTTTGCGGCGGCAAGCGCCCTGGCGGTAGCCCGCGGGCCTTTTGACACCTTCAACCCGCTGTTCATTTACGGCGGAGTCGGCCTCGGGAAGACCCATCTGATCTGCGCCATCGCCAACGAAATCATAACAAGGATGCCCGAACTGGACGTGATGTATATCACTGCGGAAACCTTCGTCAATGATTATATTTCCTCCATGCGGGATAAGAGCATGACGGAGTTCCGGGACAAATACCGCCACGTGGATGTGCTGATCGTGGACGACATTCAATTCCTGGCGGGGAAGGATGCCTCGCAGGAAGAATTCTTCCATACTTTCGACGAACTCCACAACGGCGAACGGCAGATTATCCTCACCAGCGACAAACCTCCCGGAGAACTGCAGAATATCCAGAGCCGACTGGCCAGCCGGTTCGGCTGGAGCATGACTGCGGACATCAATCCGCCGGAACTGGAAACACGGATCGCCATTCTTAACAAAAAAGCGGAAAACGAAGGCCTGGACATCACTCCCGGCCTGATGGAAGGCATCGAATACATTGCCGAACATATTGAATCCAATGTCCGGGACATGGAAGGAGCCCTGACCCGGCTGATTTCCCACTCCAAACTGGCCAATGAACCAATCAACCGGGAATATGCCCAGCGTGTTCTGAAAGATATCATCCAGGACAACCGGCTGAGAGTCACACCCGATAAAATCAAGGAAGCAGTGGCGGAACGTCTGGAAGTGGAAGTCAAGGACATGGAATCCAACAAGCGCAGCAGCAACATCGTCTATTCCCGCCGGATCGCCATGTATCTGTGCCGGGAAAAGCTCGGTATTCCCTACCAGCGGATCGGTGAACTCTTTGGCGGCAAAGACCACTCCACCGTCATCACCTCCTGCCGGGATATCGAGGCCTCGATGAAGGTCAACAACCAGCTGAGCACTATAATAAAGGAAATAGAAGAACAGCTCCGGTAATTTTCCACATTAAACAAAACCGAATCACACACTTTTCCACGTGGTTTCGGGAAACCGGATTTTGATATTTCAAGGGGGCGGAGGAACTATCCACAATTCCACCCCCTCTAATAATAAAAATACTAAAAAAGTATATATAAAAAAGGAGGATCCCATGAAGATCACATGCTCCCAAAGAACCCTGAACAAAGCGTTGAATACGGTATTCAAGGCAGTACCCACCAGAACAACGATTCCAATCCTGAGAGGTATTCTTTTAGAGACCACTTCTGACCATACAGTGAAACTGACCGCCACGGATTCTGAAATCAGCATTGAAAAGGAAATCGACTGCAAAGTGGAAGAACCGGGCAAAATCGTCGTTAGTTCCCGGTTATTTACGGATATGATCAAAAAACTGCCGGATGACGACATCATGATCGTAGAAGAAGAAGGTGCCGTAGCCATTCGCTGCCGTTCTTACAATTCCGAAATCGTTTCGCTGCCGGCAGAAGAATTTCCGGACATTTCCGAAGTGGAGGAAATTGAGCGGATCGTTTTCAACAAGGAAACCTTCAGGAAAATGGTGAGAAGAACCGCATTTGCGGCTTCCATGGATGAATCCAGGGGCATTCTTACCGGTATCCTTATTGAAACAAAGGAAGGGGTACTCACCATGGTGGCCCTGGACGGCTTCCGGATGTCTATCGTCCGGGAAGTTATTGAAACGGACCAGGAGATTTCCATCGTCATCTCCGCCCGGATCCTCAATGAAGTCAATAAGATTCTGACGGATGAAGAAGAGGAAGAGGATTTCCTCATGATCTTCGACAACAAAAAGACAGTCTTCAGCATCGGGACGACCAAGATCACTTCCCGCCTGCTGGAAGGCAGCTATATCAACTATAAGGAAATCATTCCGAAGATCCACAGCAATTCCGTGATTGCGGACAAAAATGAAATGGTGGACGTGATTGAACGTGCTTCTCTCATTTCCAACAAGAACAATCTGATTCGTCTGCTGTTTAAGGAAGACAAGCTGGTTATCTCTTCCCGGTCGGAAGAAGGAAACATCCGTGAGGAAATGGATGTGCTGATTGACGGGGATGGTCTGGAAATCGGTTTCAATTCCAAGTATGTGCTGGATGCGCTGAAAGCGGTGGATGATGAGAAGATTCTGCTGGAGCTGAATACCAATGTTACTCCCTGTATGGTGAAGCCGGAGGAAGGCAGTTCCTTTGAATTTCTTATCCTGCCGGTGAGGATCAGTTGATTTAATTACAGTTAATTGATAGATTAAAGAAAAATTCGTCCGGTGCATCCGGAGTAAACATCTCGGGACACGCTCTCGCTATGGCTCGCGACGCAGCGGTACTAAGCTCTGTCTGCGCTCCTTCGGAGCTTGCCAATCGCTAAGGACCGACTGCTCGCAATGTCCCTGCGACGTTTCTCCTACTGCACCATAAACGAATTTTTTTATTTATATGAATAAAAATGAGGGCTGCCCTTGCAGCCCGGATTACGAGATCAAAATGTACTTCAAAGAAATAGAAATCCGCAATTTCCGTAATTATGAATACTGCAAGGAATCTTTCCATCCGTCCATCAACATCTTTATCGGTGAAAATGGTCAGGGGAAGACTTCTCTGGCGGAGGCCCTGTACATTATGTGTCTGGGGCGTTCTTTTCGTACGCAGAAAGACCGGGAAATGATACGCTTCGGGGAGGATACTTCTGTGGTGAGGACGACTGTCTTCAAAAATGAGAGGAATGTGCGGACGGAGATCATTCTGAACCGGAATGAGAAAAAAACCGTCAAAATCAACGGGGTACGGAAAAAACGTGCGGACCTGGCGGGTCATATACTGGTGGTGGAATTTTCCCCGGATGATTTAAAGATCCTCAAGGAAGAACCGGATAAGCGCCGGCGCTTCCTGAACCGGGAAATCTCGAAGCTTTACCCGGGCTATTATGAAGACCTGGCAATCTACACAAAAATCCTTCTTCAAAGAAATACCCTGCTGAAAGAAGGGAATACCGATCCTTCCCTGCTGTCCGTTTGGAATGCGGAGCTTATTAAGTACGGTGTGAAACTGATTATGAGAAGGGACAGCTTCATCCGCCGGCTGAATGAGATCAGCAGCCGGATCCATCGGGAAATCACGGAAGGAAAGGAAGAACTGTCCATCGGCTACGACGCCAATGTTCCCTTTGATGAAGATCCGGAAACGATCGAGAAAAGTTTTCAGGAAAAGATGGAGGCAGCCAGGGATACAGATTTGCTTAGGGGCATCACTTCCTGCGGACCTCACCGGGATGATTTGAAGGTGACCATCAACGGCATTGACGTACGGCGTTACGGTTCCCAGGGCCAGCAGCGAACCGCGGCCATCGCCATCAAGCTGGCGGAGATCCAGCTGATGGAAGAGGAGAGCGGGGAAAAACCGGTACTGATTCTGGACGATGCACTGTCGGAACTGGATAAAAGCCGCCAGAGATATCTGATCGAAGCTCTTACCGGGACTCAGATTTTCCTCACCGCCGCCTCGGTCAGCCGGGAGATCCTGGAACATTTTCCGGATAAAAAAATCTTTGAAATCAGTGACGGAAAGATCCTTCCCTATCACGAATAATAGAAACCTTCCTGCCCGGAACGGACTGCCGTTCCCGGGCTTTTTTAATGGCTGCGATTGGATGAAAAAAAGAGACCATTATTGTAATTAATTAGAAATTATAGAATAAAATGTTGACCCTGTTCTGTGATTGTGGTAAAATATACAAAAAGGGAAAAAAAGATTTAAAATTCGATTTCAGTGCTTTCTTTTTCGTTTTGATTTTTTTGTCCAAACTGAAGATAAAGTCCTCGGAAAACCTTGAAAAATCCCCTGAAAAACGGTATAATAAAGTGTTAGGCAAATGCCGAAATCGGAGTAAGTAAAATAAGAGATAAACAGAAGACGAGGTGGAACATTTGGCATCCAAAAAACAGAAAATCAATCAGTATGATGCGGAGCAGATCCAGGTCCTGGAGGGTCTGGAAGCGGTCCGGAAACGGCCCGGTATGTACATCGGCTCCACCGGTGTGCGCGGCCTGCATCATCTGGTCTATGAAATCGTAGACAACAGCATCGACGAAGCCCTTGCGGGTTTCTGCAAAAATATTTCCGTTAAAATCAAGGCAGACAATTCCATTGAAGTGGAAGACGACGGCCGGGGCATGCCCGTGGACGAACATCCGAAAATGAAACGCCCGGCGGTGGAAGTCATCCACACGGTCCTTCATGCCGGCGGCAAGTTCGGCGGCGGAGGATACAAGGTTTCCGGCGGTCTTCACGGCGTCGGCGCTTCGGTGGTGAACGCCCTTTCCGAGGAAATGGTCGTGGAAGTCAAGCGGGACGGCAACCTGTACCGCCAGACCTATTCCCGGGGCAAGGTGACCTCCGAACTGGAGATCGTGGGCAAAGCCCGGAAAACCGGATCGAAAACCTGGTTCAAGCCGGACCCGGAAATCTTTGACGAAGTGATTTACGACTATTCCACCATCCAGCACCGCCTGCGTGAAATGGCTTTCCTGAACAAGGGGATCACCATCAAACTGAAAGATGAGCGGAAGGGATTTGAGCGCAGCGACGAATTCATGTATGAAGGCGGCATCCGGGAATTCGTTAAATATCAGAACAAGGACAAGAACGCCATCCATCCGGATGTGGTCTACTTTGAAGTAGTCCGGGAAAAATCCGAAATGGAAGTAGCGCTGCAGTATACCGACCGTTACAACGAAAACATCTATTCCTACGCGAATAATATCAATACCACGGAAGGCGGCATGCACCTGGTGGGCTTCAAATCGGCCCTGACCCGTACCATCAACGATTACGCCCGGAAGAACGGCTTCCTGAAGGAAAAGGACGACAATCTTCAGGGCGAAGACGTGCGGGAAGGCCTGACCTGCATCATCTCCGTGAAGCTGGAAGAACCCCAGTTCGAAGGCCAGACCAAGACCAAACTGGGGAACAGCGACATGAAGGGCTTTGTGGAAGCAGCCACCAACGATCAGATGACGGCTTTTCTGGAACAGAATCCAAAACAGGCCAAGGTCATCATGGAAAAGTGCATCAGCGCCGCCAAGGCCCGGGAAGCAGCCCGGAAGGCTAAAAACCTGATCCGGAAAACCAATGCCCTGGATTCCCTGAGCCTGCCGGGAAAACTGGCGGACTGTTCGGAAAAAGATCCGGCACTGTCCGAGATTTTCCTTGTGGAAGGGGACTCCGCCGGCGGCAGCGCCAAGGACGGCCGGGACCGCAGGCGCCAGGCGATCCTTCCTCTGCGGGGCAAGATCCTCAACGTGGAAAAAGCACCCCTGCACCGGGCACTGAATTCCGATGAAATCAAGAACATGATCACCGCCTTCGGCTGCGGGATCGGAGATGATTTCAATATCGACAAGCTCCGTTACCACAAGATCATCATCATGACCGATGCGGACGTGGACGGCGCCCATATCCGGACGCTGCTCCTGACCTTCTTCTACCGGTACATGACGCCGCTGATCGAAGGAGGCTACGTGTATGCGGCGACCCCGCCTCTGTTCAAGACGAAAAAGGGCAAGGACGTCTGGTACACCTATTCGGAACCGGAGCAGGAAAAGCTGATGAACAGCATCGGCGGCGGAAACAGTAAGATCGAGATCCAGCGCTACAAGGGCCTGGGTGAAATGGATGCGGAACAGCTCTGGGAAACCACCATGGACTTCGAGCACCGGATCTTAAAGCGGATCACACTGGAAGACGCCACGGCGGCGGATGAGATCTTCACCATCCTCATGGGCGACAAGGTTCCCCCGAGAAAGAAATTCATCGAAGACCATGCGGTCTATGCGACACTGGATATTTAGAGAGAATAGGAGAAAGAACCGATGAGTGAATCCATGAATTTTATGGAAGACCACAAAATGATCGACAGCGAAATCCATGACGAGATGAAAAATTCGTACATCGATTACGCGATGAGCGTCATCGTAGGCCGTGCCCTCCCGGATGTTCGGGACGGGCTGAAACCGGTCCACCGGCGTATCTTATACGGCATGAACGAAATGGGCGTGACCCCGGATAAACCCCACAAAAAGTCCGCCCGTATCGTCGGGGAAGTCATGGGTAAATACCACCCCCACGGCGACTCCTCCATTTACGACGCCATGGTCCGTCTGGCCCAGCCCTTCAACATCCGTTATCCCCTGGTGGACGGCCACGGGAACTTCGGCTCTGTGGACGGGGACGGTGCAGCGGCCATGCGTTATACCGAAGCGAGAATGACCCCCCTGACCCATCAGATGCTGCGGGACATCGACAAGGATACCGTGGACTTTGTGGACAATTTCGACGGGGAGGAAAAAGAACCTGTGGTACTGCCCTCCCGTTTCCCGAATCTTCTGGTAAACGGGTCCAACGGCATCGCCGTGGGCATGGCCACCTCCATCCCGCCCCACAACCTGGGGGAAGTCATCGACGGTACCGTGAAAATGATCGACGACCCGGACTGCACCGTGGAAGACCTGATCAAGATCATCAAAGGCCCGGATTTTCCGACCGGCGCCGTGATCATGGGAAGGGGCAGCGTCCGGGAAGCCTACCGCACCGGCCAGGGCAGGGCCGTGGTCCGGGCGGTCACCGAGATCGAACCCATCAGCGGCGGCAAGCACCAGATCATCGTCACGGAGATCCCTTATCAGGTCAATAAGGCCCGGCTGATCGAAAAGATCGCTGAGCTGGTGAAAAATAAAGTGGTGGACGGCATTTCCGCCGTCCGGGACGAATCTAACCGCAAGGGCATGCGGATCGTCATTGAAGTCAAGCGGGACGTGAACCCGAATATCGTCCTGAACCGGCTTTTCAAGCACACCCAGCTCCAGGACAGTTTCAGCATGATCATGTTGGCCATCGTGGACGGCCGTCCCAAGACGCTGAACCTCTACGAGATCCTGGCGGAATACCTGAAGCACCAGAAAGAAGTGGTGACCCGCCGGACAAAATACGACCTGGCGAAGGCGGAAGCAAGGGCTCACATTCTGGAAGGCCTTCGGATCGCCCTGGACAACATCGATGAGATCATTAAGGTCATCCGCTCCAGCTACAATGACGCCAAGCCCAAGCTGATGGAACGGTTCAACCTTTCCGAAATCCAGGCCCAGGCCATCCTGGACATGCGCCTGGCCCGGCTGCAGGGACTGGAACGGGAAAAGATCGAAGCCGAATACGAAGAGATCATGAAGAAGATCAACTGGTACCGGAAGGTGCTGGGGGACGAATCCCTTCTGATGGGCATCATCAAGGAAGAACTGCTGGAAGTCAAGGAAAAGTACGCCGACGAGCGCAAGACGAAGATCACGGCGGACGCCACGGAAATCGATGAGGAAGAACTGATTGAGGAAGAAGACGTGGCGGTCACCCTGACCCACCTGGGCTACATCAAGCGGGTGCCGGCGGATTCGTATAAAAACCAGAAGCGGGGCGGCAAGGGCATCACGGCCCTCACCACCCGGGAGAACGATTTCGTGAAGCAGATGATCACCACATCCACCCACGATTACATCATGTTCTTCACCAACACCGGAAAGGTCTACCGGATCAAGGCATACGAGATCACCGACGGACAGCGGATGAGCAAGGGCACGCCCATCGTGAACTTCCTGAACCTGGCCAGCGGGGAAAAGGTCACGGCCATGATTCCCATCAAGGAATATTCGGAAAACGAATACCTGGTCTGCGTAACGAAAAACGGCGTGATCAAGAAGACGGAAATGTCCCAGTTCGACACCTCGCGTAAAACCGGCATCATCGCCGTGAAGCTGAAGGATGGCGACAGCCTCATCAGCATCGCCCGTACCACCGGGGACAGCGAAATCGTCATCATCACCCGCCAGGGCAAGTCGATTTCCTTCCACGAAAACGACGTCCGTCCCATGGGCCGGTCCGCCGGCGGCGTGCGGGCCATCACCCTGGAAGGCAACGACGAAGTGGTGGCCATGGAACTGAAGAACAGCGACGAGGAGCTGCTGGTCGTCACGGAAATGGGCTACGGCAAGCGGACCCGGATGAAGGAATACAAGATTCAGGCCCGGGGCGGCAAGGGCATGCTCACCTACGACAAGACCAAGATCAAGAGAACCGGCGCGCTGGTAGGCGCCCTGGCTGTACGGGAAGACGACGAGATCATGCTGATCAACTCCGACGGAATGATTATTCGCATGAGCGTCTCGGAAGTTTCCAAACTGGGCCGGGCGACCCAGGGAGTGAAGCTGATGCGCGTCCGGGAGGACGAAAACATCATCGCCATCGCCAAGGTGCTGAGGGACGACGAGGAACCGGAAGGGGAAACATCGGAACAGATCACCATGAAGACCGAATAGAGGAGAAAAGAAATGACGAAACCCAACGTATTTTCCGGCGTCCAGCCGACGGGAAACATTCACTTAGGCAATTACATCGGTGCGCTGAAACAGTTCGTTGACCTGCAGGACGACATGAACTGCACCTACTGCATCGTGGACATGCACTCCATCACCGTGCCCCAGGACCCGAAGCAGCTGAAGGAGACCACTTTGGACGTGGCGGCCCTGTACATGGCCGTGGGCATCGACCCGAAAAAAGCCACGATCTTCGTTCAGTCCACCGTGCCCCAGCACGCGGAACTGTCCTGGATCCTCACCTGCAATTCCTACACCGGGGAACTGAGCCGGATGACCCAGTTCAAGGACAAGAGCAAGGGCAGCGAATCCGCGCCCACCGGCCTGTTCACCTACCCGCTGCTGATGGCGGCGGATATCCTGCTCTACGACGCGAAATACGTGCCCGTGGGCAACGACCAGAAACAGCACATCGAACTGACCCGGGACCTGGCGGAGCGGTTCAACAATAAATACGGCGAGACCTTCGTGGTGCCGGAATACAAGGGCATCACCGTGGGCGCCAGGATCATGGCCCTGGACGACCCCACGAAGAAGATGAGCAAGAGCGCGGAGAACGCCCACAGCCGGATCTCCCTGCTGGACGAACCGGGAAAGGTGAAGAAGTCCATCATGCGGGCCACCACCGATTCCGACAGCGTGATCCGTTTTGACCAGGCGGAAAAACCCGGCATCAGCAACCTGCTGTCCATCTACAGCGTTTTCACCGGAAAGAAGATCGATGAGATCGTGGCGGAATACGAAGGCAGCGGTTACGGCCAGTTCAAAAAAGATCTGGTGGAAATCGTCAACAACGGCCTTGCGCCCATTCAGGAAAAATATTATGATATCAGACAGTCCGACGAGCTGATCCGCGTCCTGAAAGAAGGAACGGAAAAAGCCAGCGCCGTAGCGGAGCGCACCATGAAGAGAGTGAGAGAGAAAGTCGGATTTGTACAGCTGTAAGACGGGAGTCTTAAGACATTGAAGGAGCAATCAAGATGAAGCTTGCAGAGAGAACGCAGCACGTGGCCGGATCCTTCACCATCGGCATCAGCATGATGGCGCGGGAAATGATGAGTCAGGGGAAAGACGTCCTGAACCTCAGCGTGGGGGAACCGGATTTCAAGGTGCCGGAACGGGCGAAACATGCCGCCGTACAGGCGCTGGAACTGGACCTGACGAAATACGATAAAGTACCGGGCGTCCTGGAGCTGAGGGAAGCGATTTGCGATAAACTGAAAACAGAAAACGGACTGGATTATACACCGGACCAGATCGTAGTGTCCAACGGTGCCAAGCAGGCCATCATGAACACCCTGCTGGCCGTGATGGATCCGGGAGATGAAGTATTGCTGCCGGTGCCCTACTGGACCAGTTATCCGGAAATCGTCAAACTCTGCGGGGGCACGCCGGTGTACGCCGTACCGGTGGATACCGTGAACTATAAAGTGACTCCGGCGGATCTGGAAAAGGTCGTCAGCGAAAAGACGAGGATTCTGATCTTCAACAACCCCTCCAATCCGGCGGGCACTGTCTACAATGAAGAAGAAGTGCGGGCAATCGGGGAATTTTGCCTGGAAAAGGGTCTTTGGCTTCTCAGCGACGAGATCTACGAAAAGTTCTGCTTCGTGGATCCCTGTTTCAGCGTGGCCGCCACCAGCCCGGAGGTCAAGGATATTACCATCGTGGTCAACGGCCTGTCCAAATCCGTGGCCATGACGGGTCTGAGAGTAGGCTATACCGCCAGCAATACGAAGATCGCGACCGCCATTTCCAAGATGCAGAGCCATCTGACCAGCCACACCTCCACCCTGTCCCAGTGGGTGGGACACGATGCGCTGAGATACTGCGGAGAGGAGATCGATGCCCAGATCGACATCTACCGCCGGCGCCGGGAGGTCATGCTGAAAAAACTGAAAACATTGCCGGACATCACGTTCCTGGAGCCGGACGGCGCCTTTTATGTGATGGTCGACTTTGGGGCATACAGAGACAAAATCGAGTATAACGGATCTTTTTCCGTGGCACTGTGCCGGCGGATCCTGGAGGAGACGGAAGTCGCCATTGTACCGGGGATCGCCTTCGGTCTGGACAATTACGCCCGAATCGCCTACGTGCTGGAGGAAAAGAGACTGGAAGAGGGATTGGAGAGGATCGAAAAATTCCTGCGGTCCCTGAAATAAAGAACTTGCATTTGAATTTTCCTGTGGTATAATGATATGGCATTTGATTATGCTCTCTGCTCTGTGAGAGAAAAACAGAGCCGAAAAGTCCACAGGGAGGTGAAAAAAATGAAAAAGTACGAAGTTATGTTTATTCTTGACAACGCTCTGGAAGACGAAAAGAAGACAGAACTGATCGACATGGCGAAAGAAGTTATCGCTGCCGACGGTGAAGTCACCAAAGAAGACGTCTGGGGCGCAAGAAAACTGGCTTATCCGATCGAAAAGAAATTTGACGGATACTACGTAGTTCTCGAATTCAATGCAGGTCCTGAACTTCCGAAAGAACTGGAAAGAAAACTGAGAATTACAGATGGCGTAATGAGACAAATGATCATCTGTAAGGAAGATTAATCAGGAGGTACCTATGAACTGTGTAACATTGGTTGGCAGACTGACCAGAGATCCCGAGCTGAGATATACAGCCGGAACACAAATGCCGGTGGCATCATTCACACTGGCGGTTGACAGAAACGTATCCAGGGCAAACGCCGATCCTTCGACGCCGACAGCGGACTTCATCCGCATCGTGGTGTTCGGAAAACAAGCGGAGAACTGCAGCACATATCTGTCCAAAGGAAGAGAAGCAGCCGTTCAGGGACGGATCCAGACCGGGTCCTACACGAAACAGGACGGCACAAAAGTCTACACCACCGATGTCGTAGCAGATCGAGTCGAATTTATCGGCGGACGGTCCAATAATGCGGAATCCGGCTATTCCGACCGGAGAGCTTACCAGAACCAGGGCGGTTATTCCGGCGGCCCGCAGAACCAGGGCGGTTTTTCCGAACCCGCCGGCGGTTCCCAGGAGTCCGGCATCCCGGATGGATTCCATGCATATGACGACGAGGATGACGACAACATCCCGTTCTAACGATCGTCCGGAGAAAACAGGAGGATAAGCAAAAAATGATGATGGATAAAAGACGTATGAATCGCAGAAAAAAGGTTTGCCAGTTCTGTGCTGACAAGACCGAAGCGATCGATTACAAAGACGTTGAAAAACTGAGAAAGTACATTACGGAAAGAGGCAAGATCCTGCCCAAGCGGATCACCGGCACATGCGCAATTCACCAGAGAGCGGTGACGACTGCGATCAAGAGAGCCAGAATGGTTGCATTACTTCCGTACACACAGGACTAATTCGCAGAGAAGAAGCGGGCCCGCTCGCTTCTTTTTGCTTTTTTACAGGAAAAAGGAGAGGAGACACGACCGGTGTTCAAGCAGGGAAGCAGGGAAATCATGAAATTTGCCCTCATCGGAACCATTCTGATGAGCGTGGTGGGTATTCTGGGCGCCACCCTGCCATTGGTGGGAGTGCTTGTTTACCCTGCCGCCATCTTCTTCTTCATCTGCGGGAAGAAAAGCGGCTTCATTTTCACGCTGCCCTTCGTCAGCGCAGCCTTCATTTTCGCGGGTTTCGGGACCTCTTTCGTCACGGCCATAGCGGATGTGCTGGGGCCGGGGCTGGCCGCGGCCATGATGGGGGAACTGCTGAAACTGACCCGTCCTCCGGGTGAGATCCTGGTCAAGGGGATCGCCCTGGGCGTGCTGTGCGAAGTGGGCACTCTTGCCTGCCTGAAGCTGGTGAGCAAGCAGTCCATCCTGGATGGACTGAGGGAAACCATGGATACCACTCTGGACCAGGCGACCCAGTCGGGGCAGATGACGATCCATGCGGCGGACATGATGCGGCAGACCTACGAATACCTGCTGCAGATCATTCCCGGCCTGATGATATCCTTTGTAATCATCGGCATATTGTTTATTTACTTCGAGGGGACGGCGCTGCTGCACCGTACCGGGGAGGAAATGAAGAACTACTTCCCCTTCCGGGAACTGTCCTTCCCTCGGCGGCTGATCCACGGCTTCCTGCTGATGTTCGTGCTGGGCCTGATCGCCGGCGCCACCGGCATCGTGAGCCGGGACGTGCTGCTGCTGAATATCTGTATTGTCATGTGGACGCTGGTGTGCGTCCAGGGGATCTCGGTGCTGGCCTTTTTGTGGCACAGGCCCCATTTCCCCCGCTTTATTTTTATCGTTCTGACGGTGATGATTTGCTTCAGCGTCGTGGGAACGGTGGTCTTCTTCCTGGTGGGAATGGTGGACCTGGTGTTCAACATCCGCAGGAGATTGGATGCAAAACAAAGGTGAGACGAAATGAAAGAGAGTTTTGAGGAAAAACTGAAACGGCCGGGCTTTACGGTGATCGCCGTGCTTTGCGTGATCCTGGCCTGTATCCTGCTGTATTACAGCCGTCCGCTGGGAGTGATCGGGCTGATTGGGCTGGCGACCGGCCTGATCTTTGAAAATTACTCCAAGAAGAGGACCAAGGAAGAGCTGTCCGATTTTATTGAAAACCTGGCAGGAGAGCTGGACGCCACGGTGAAGAAAAACATCGTCACCAACCCGCTGCCCATCTGCATCGTGGACAAAAAAGGCTTCGTGGAATGGTACAACCGCAGCTTCGGAGACCTGATCCAACAGGAGAACCTGCTGTACCGGGAAATCAGCGAAGTGCTGTCTTCCTTTAAATTAAAGGAAGTCCTGGATAAGGCAGCCGCCGGGGATCCCGTGCAGTTTACCATTCACGACCGGGTATACCGGGTGGTGACCGGGGACGATACCGGGGATGAAAACGACGACATGTTCGTCTTCTACTTCCTGGACATTACCGAATACGAAAACCTGAAAAAAACGTATAAAGACGAAAAGACCTGTTCGGTGCGGATCTTCATCGACAACTACGAAGAACTGATGGTCCGGGCGTCGGACGAAACCCGGTCCGTTCTGTCCACGGAAGTGGACAAGCGGATCAAGCAGTTTGCGAAGAAGAACATGGCGCCGCTGGTCAAATACGATGATGATAAATACTACGTGGTCATGGACGACAAGCACCTGCGCAACAACATGGAAGGCAAGTTCACGGTGCTGGATGACGTCCGGGAAATCGCCACCGACCAGGACCTGCCGGTATCTCTGAGCATCGGTGTGGGCGCCGGCGGGAAAGACTTCCAGCAGAACCACGATTTCTCCCAGGCTGCGATCGAACTGGCCTTGGGGCGGGGCGGCGACCAGGCTGTGGTGAAGCGCAGCGACGACGTATCCTACTTCGGCGGCCGTCTGCAGACGGTGGAAAAGCGCAACAAGGGCAAGTCCCGAATCATGGCTCACGCTCTGGTCCGGATCCTGGAGGAATCCTCCAACGTACTGATTATGGGCCACCGAAACCCGGACATGGACGCCTTCGGGGCGGCTGTGGGGATGTTCGCCTTTGCCAAAAAATTCGACAAACCGGTGCACATCGTCATGGACTATGTGGGGGAATCCCTCATGAGCCTGTACGAATACGTCCGGGACAACGGCTCCTTCGACATTATCGGACCGGAAGCGGCCCTGGCCATGGCGAAGGAGGATACCCTGCTGATCATTGTGGACACCCACAACCCGGTATACACCGAGAGTCCGGAACTGGTGGAAAAGGTCAGCAAAAAAGTCGTGATCGACCATCACCGGAAGATGGAAATGTCCATTCAAAACCCGGTGCTGTACTATATGGAATCCTATGCCTCCTCCACCTGCGAGCTGATCACGGAAATGCTTCAGTACATCGGCGACAAGAGCGTGGTGAGCAAGGTGGTGGCGGATGCCCTGCTGTCAGGGATCACGCTGGATACCAAGCACTTTACCTCCCAGTCGGGGGTGCGGACCTTCGAGGCCGCCTCCTTCCTGAGAGGCGTCGGCGCGGACACCGCCAAAGTCCGCAGTTTCTTCCAGGTGGATCCGGACCTGTTCCGGGTGAAGGCCAAGGCCATCCTGGATGCAGACCTCATCAAGGCCGGCGGCACCTGTGTCGCCCTGTCCAAGTGTGAGGGAAAGAGCGAGAACATCGGGCTGATCACCGCCCAAACGGCGGATGAGATGCTGGAGATCAAGGGTGTGAAGGCAGCTCTGGCAATGGGCAGCACGCCCCAGGGCGAGATCATGGTCAGCGCCCGTTCCATCGGCGACATCAACGTACAGGTTCTGATGGAAAAACTGGGAGGCGGCGGCCACCTCAACACCGCCGGAGCCCAGCTGAAAATGAGCATGGAGGAAGCGGAAAGCAGGATCCGGGAGGTTATCTCGGAGGAAATGACGGAAAGGAGCAGCAAATGAAGGTAATCATTTTACAGGATACGAAAAATGTCGGGAAAAAAGGGGAAATCAAGAACGTGAGCGACGGCTACGCCAAGAATTTCCTGATTCCGAAAGGTCTGGCGAAGGAAGCCACGGAGGCCAATATCCGGGAGCTGAAGCGCAAGCAGGCGGCGGATGCGGAAAAACGGGCCACGGACAAAGCCAGCGCCGAGATTCTGAAAGAACGGCTGAAGACCATTGAAGTCAAGGTGAAAGCCAAGGCCGGCGAAGGCGGGAAGGTTTTCGGAAGCGTCACTTCCAAGGACATTTCCGACGCCCTGAAGGACCAGTTCGGCATCGAGATCGACAAGAAAAAGATCGTGGTGAACAGCCCCATCAAAATGCTGGGGGAATACACGGTGGAAACCAAGCTGTACCAGGAAGTCAATGGGGAAGTGAAGGTCCTGGTGGAAGCCCTGTAGAGGAAACAAGATGAACGTGAAGGAAAAGGTGCCGCCCCAGAACCTGGAGGCGGAAAGAGCCATATTGGGGGCGATCATGATCGACCGGGACGCCATGCTGGACATTTCCGGCTTTCTCCGCCCCGAACATTTCTATAAAGAAGCCCACAAGGAAATCTACGATGCGGCCCTGTCCCTGTACCAGGACGGAGAGCCGGTAGACCTGGTCACCGTGGGGGAACTGCTGAAGCGCCGGAAACTGCTGGACGCAGCCGGCGGCAGAGCCTACCTGGGTGAACTGACGGGCGCCGTGGTCTCCACGGCCAATGTGGAGCAGTATGCGAAGATCGTGGAGGAGAAGTCCGCCCTGCGAAGCCTGATCAAGATTTCCTCGGACATCGTGGAAGAAGGTTATTCCTCGGAAGAGGACGCGGCGCAGATTCTGGAATCGGCGGAGGAAAAGATCTTCGATATTTCCCGGCGGCGGCAGCGGAAAACCATTTCCCACATCCGGGACGTGGTGGAAAAGGACCTGGTCAACATCAACGAGCTGTCCCAGATGTCCGGCGACCTGAGGGGTGTCAGCACCGGTTTTGCGGATCTGGACCGGATGACCTCCGGACTGCAGAAATCCGACCTGATCATTCTGGCGGCGCGGCCTTCCATGGGGAAGACGGCTTTCGCCCTGAACATCGCCGTGAACGCCGCCAAGACCGATAAAAAAGTGCTGATTTTCAGTATGGAAATGAGCGAGGAACTGCTGACAGAGCGTATGCTCAGCGCTGAATCTCTGGTGGAAATCAAGCGGCTGAGGGAAGGGGACGTGGATCAGCAGGATTTTGCCAACCTGAATGACGGCGCCGACCGGCTGAGCAGGCTGGAAATCTACATTGACGATACCCCGGGCATTTCGCCCATGGATATCAAAAGCAAGTGCAAACGGCTGAAAATGGAGAAAAAAGGCCTGGACCTGGTGGTCATCGACTACCTGCAGCTCATGAGCTTTGAGGAAAAAAAGACGGAAAACCGGACCCAGGAGATCTCCAAGCTGACCCGTTACCTGAAGCAGCTGGCCCGGGAAGTGGAATGCCCGGTGCTGGTGTTGTCCCAGCTTTCCCGCGGCGTGGAAAACCGGACAGACAAGACCCCGGTGCTGTCGGACCTGAGGGAGTCCGGCTCCATTGAGCAGGATGCGGACCTGGTGCTGTTTCTGTACCGGGAGGAATACTACAAAAAAGAAGAATCCACCCGGCCAGGCGAATGCGATGTCATCATCGCCAAGCACCGGAACGGGCCGACCGGCAAGGTGGTCCTGAACTGGCTGGGCCGCTTCACCAAATTCGCCAACATGACCAGAGAGCAATAAAAAAAAAGACCGGAAGGTCTTTTTTTTATGCCATCATTCGGTTCACCAGGCAGACGCATTTTTCGCCGTTGTCCAGAAAACCGGTGTCCTTGCAGTGTTCGCAGGAGTAGATCCGATTCAGGTAATCCGCCGGATAGCCGGCGTCTTCCAGCAGCTGCGCTTTTTCCCGGTACAGTTCCCGGCGGCGGGCGTCGCCGTCCCGGAATTCGTCCGTTTCTTTTTTTCCGGCCCGGACCAGGCTGAACAGCCGGGAGTTCAGGACGCGGATCTCCGAGTCGATCTCCTTCGCCCGGGGGAATTTTCCGTAGATTTCCTCCCGGCGGGAAGCCGTAAGGGCTTCGTTTTTGTCCCGGATCTCCTGATAGATCCGGTCGATCTGAGCGCTGGTGAGTTTTTTCTTTCCGGTCGGGGTGAGCTTCTCGTTCTCCTTCCAGTCTTTCAGGATCGCATTGACGTAGTTGATATTGGGACTGGAGATGCCGCTGGTTTTTTTGCAGGCCTCCAGGATGGTGTTCAGGTCCAGCATGTATTCGTCCAGCCAGATGTTCATGATCCGACGCTCTTCCTCCGTCGGCATCCGGCCGATGAAGCCCAGGGCCTTGAAGATCCGCCGGTACTGGCTGTGGCGCCGGTCGTGTTCCGCCAGGTATTCTTCCAGGGAATCTTCCCGGAACAGCCCGTGTTCGTACCAGGCGCGGACGATGGCGGATATATAGCCGATTTCCGGTGCTTTCCGGCGCTCCTTGATGCAGACTTCGTAGGCCCGGAGGATCACTTCCGGGGACATGCCCCAGTCCTCCAGCCACATCTGCAGATCGTTCATTTCCCGGCTGCTGAGGGTCCGCCCCAGGGTGCTTTCCACTGAGCGGAAGAGCGCCAGGGCGTTCTGGGACCAGGAGGCGGCATTGAGACGTGCGATATCCTCTTCCTCGGGGAGACTGTCTTCCGCCGTGGTGGGTTCCAGTCCGTACATCTGCTGTTTGGGGCTGATGAATTCCAGGTCGAATTCCCCCGGTTCCCGGCCGCTGTAAATGCGGCGGAGCAGTCCCCGGGATTCCCAGTAGTTCCAGGCATCCATGACCTTCTGCAGGGGAATGCCCAGCTCCCGGGCCAGTCCCGCATTGGAACACTCTTCACCGCTGCCGGCGTACATTTTTGCCAAAAGGTAAAGCTTGACATAGTCGCCGTCTGCCGTTACCATATATTCACTGATAAAAAGATTTTCAACCGCTGTATCCTTCAGGTACAGGTCGGTTTTTTCCCGGTAAATGTTCATCGTTTCCCCTGTCTTTCAATCGTTTCTGATCGAAGGCCCAAAAAGGGCTGTGAACCATTATACCACAGAATAAGTAAAGGAACCAACATGAAAATCAGCAAATCCTTCCTCTGCATCATCGGCATCATGATCCTGGTCTTCGGAAGCAGCGTGCTCCTGAAGGAATCCGCCGGCTATGAAGTCTCCTACGAGGGGACGCCGGTGGGCTTCGTGGAACAGCCCGGGGAAGTTCTGGATAACCTGGACCCCATCGCCATCACCCTGTCGGAGAAGATCCGCATGCAGGCGGCGGTGACGGAGGAGCAGTTTGATTTTGAAAAGAAGAGAAAGGTCTTCCGGACCAAGGACGGCTGGCAGGATGTGGCGGCGGAAACGGGTGAAAAGTGCCGGGTGGACGTCAATGTGTACGAATGCCGGGTGAACGACCAGGCGGTGATCCGGACCAACGACATCGACCGCGCCGGAGAAGCGGTCCAGAAAATCATTGAGGATTATGAAGCCGCCAACCCGGAGGAGCAGTTTGACCGGATCGGGTTTGCGGAAAACGTCGTTTTTGCGGTCAGCCGGGACAAGCCCGTGGAGGAGATTCCCCCGGAGGAAATGGAACAGACTCTTCGGGACAGCCTGACGGTGGAGACCGTGGAACGAAAATACGAACAGACCGCTATTCCCTATGAAGTCCTGTATGAGGAAACCGAGACTCGTCCATTGGGTGAAAAATCCGTCAAGGTCAACGGCGTGGAAGGCGCAAAGGTCACGGAAACGACAGTGGTCCGCCACGATGGGGAGGAAGTCTCCCGCACCGAGAGCGAGGCCGTCCTCACACAGCCGGTCAGCGAGGTCATTCTGGTGGGAACCTATGCGGAATCCATTCCCTGGGACGGGGAGGAATTCATGAACCCCGTGAACGGCGTCCTCACCTCGAAGATGGGCTGGCGCTGGGGCCGGATCCACAAGGGCATCGATATCGGCGCTCCCATGGGGGAACCCGTTTATGCATCGAAGGGCGGCGTGGTCACCGCCGCAGGCTATAACGAAGGAGGGTACGGAAACATGGTGGAAATCGACCACGGGGACGGGACCTGGACCCTTTATGCCCACCTGAGCGCCATCGACACCGAAGCCGGGCGGGAAGTTCTGGCCGGGGAGTTGATCGGACGGGTGGGATCCACCGGCCGTTCCACCGGTCCCCACCTGCATTTTGAGATCATCATCGACGGCGTGATCGCAGATCCCCTGGACTACGTTCGCTACTGACCCGTATGTTCATACGGTCATATACGAACAATTAAAAAAATTTATCGGTAAAATGTTAGGAAAATTGAAAAAAAACAAGTATGAAAAGGTTTTCTATGTTACAATATATAATGGAAGACCTTTATTTGGTTTAAGAAGGAAGATTATATGACAAAAAATGAAGAAGGAGGTCAACGGGAAATGGAAACCAGGAGCGACTTAGCTTTGATCGAGCCGACTCTTTCGGAATACCGGGACCAGAAAGGCAGCCTTATTGCCATTCTCCAGAACGCCCAGGACATCTACGGGTACCTGCCCATGGATGTGATGGAGCACATCTCCCGGGAGGCACAGATCCCTCTCTCAACCATCATCGGGGTGGCTACGTTCTACACGCAGTTCCGCCTCCAGCCAGTGGGCAAACACCTCATCATGCTCTGCGACGGCACAGCCTGCCATGTGAACAGCTCGGAACTGATCTCTGCCGCGATCACCGACGAACTGGGGATCCACGACGGCGAGACCACCAAGGACGGCCTGTTCACGCTGAAGCACGTTGCCTGTCTGGGGTGCTGTTCCCTGTCGCCGGTGATGATGATCAGCGGACAGACCTATGGCGCACTGACGCCGGACAAGACCCGCCAGATCCTGAGGAAGCTGGCAGAGGAAGAAGGTGAAAGCGCATGAGAGTCATCGTAGGAAAGGGCAGCTGCGGCATCGCCGCCGGCGCCAATGATGTATATGAAAAACTGGAAGTACTGAGCCGGGAGAATCCCGTCGCGGGGACGACCCTGGGCATCACCGGCTGTATCGGCATGTGTTTCTTGGAACCCATCGTGGACATTTACCCCAATGACGAAGCCGAAGAATGCCTGCGGCTGGTCCATGTGCAGGGTTCCGACGCCCAGACCATCTGGGACGCAGTGGCAGGCGGCGAGCTGGACAAACTGGAGCCGCTGAAGATCAAGCCGGAAGACGAGGAATTCCTGACCCAGCAAACCCGGGTAGCCCTGAGAAACTGCGGCATCATCGACCCGGAGAGTCTGGAGGAATACATTGCGCGGGGCGGCTACCGTTCCATTCGGAAGATCCTGGAACAGAAGATCACACCGGAAGCCGTGATCGAAGAGATCGACAAATCCGGTTTAAAAGGCCGGGGCGGAGCGGGCTTCTCCACCGCTTTCAAGTGGAGAGCCGCACGGAATTCCCCGGGTGAGGAAAAATACCTGATCTGCAATGCGGACGAAGGGGACCCGGGTGCCTTTATGGACCGGGCCGTCATCGAAGGCGATCCCCACTCCCTGCTGGAGGGGATGCTGATCGGCGCCTATGCCATCGGCGCAAAAGAAGGCATTGTTTACGTCCGGGCGGAATACCCCCTGGCGATCATCCGGCTGAAAAAGGCCATCAAAGATGCCACGGAAGCCGGATACCTGGGAGACAACATCCTCGGTTCGGATTTCTCCTGCAAGATCCGCATCAAAGCGGGGGCCGGCGCCTTCGTCTGCGGGGAGGAAACCGCACTGATCGAATCCCTGGAAGGCAAGCGGGGCATGCCCCGGCTCAAACCGCCGTTCCCGGCCCAGGCCGGCTACTGGTACAAGCCTTCCAATATTAATAATGTAGAAACCTTTGCCAATGTGGCGTGGATCATCGACAACGGCGGCGAAGCCTTTGCCGCCATGGGCACGGAGAATTCCAAGGGCACCAAGGTTTTTGCGCTCACGGGCAAGATCAACCGGGGCGGCCTGGTGGAGATCCCCATGGGCCGGACCCTGCGGGATGTCATCTTCGGCATCGGCGGCGGGATCCGCGGCGGCGCACGCTTTAAGGCGGTGCAGCTGGGCGGTCCGTCCGGCGGCTGCGTGCCGGCGGAACGGCTGGACGTCCAGATCGACTATAACCAGCTGGTCATCACCGGCGCCATCATGGGCTCCGGCGGGATGGTAGTCATGGATGAAAACACCTGTATGGTGAACATGGCCCGCTTCTTCCTGGACTTCACTACCAAGGAAAGCTGCGGCAAGTGCGTCCACTGCCGTCTGGGCACGAAGCGGATGAAGGAGATCCTGGACCGCATCGTGGAAGGAAAGGGCGAAGAAGGTGACATCGAAAAACTGGAAGACCTGTGCAACGCCGTCAAGGACGGGGCCCTCTGCGGGCTGGGGAACACCGCCCCGAACCCGGTGCTGACGACGATCCGCTACTTCCGTGAGGAATTCGAAGCCCACATCGAAGAACACCGCTGTCCGGCGGGCGAATGCCGGGCGCTGATCTCCTACAACATCGATCCGGACAAGTGCATCGGCTGCACGGCCTGTGCCCGCCAGTGTCCGGTGGATGCCATCAAGGGAGAAGTCAAGGGCGTGCACGTGATCGACCACGAGCTTTGCACAAAATGCGGCAACTGCAAGACCGCCTGCCGGTTCGATGCAGTGGTGGTCAGGTAAAAGGAGGTCTGTCGGATGTCATTCAAATATATTATAGATGGAAAAGTCATTACAGCAGAGCCTTCGGACACGATCCTCACATCGGCTTTGCGGGCCGGGGTACACATCCCGTCCCTGTGTTATGATAAACGGACGGAAATTTACGGCGCCTGCGGCCTCTGTGTCGTGGAGGCGGAGAAGGTGCCGAAGCTCCTCAGGGCCTGCAGCGCCAAGCCCCAGGAAGGCTACATCGTCCACACCAATACGCCCCGGACCATCCGGGCGCGGAGAGCAGCGCTGGAACTGCTGCTTTCCGACCACACCGGCGACTGCCGGGGACCCTGCAAACTGAACTGTCCGGCCATGACGGACTGTCAGAAATACGTGAAGGAAATCGCTGAGGGACGATACGAAGACGCGGTGAACACGATCTACGAAGTCTTTCCGCTGCCGGCCTCCATCGGCCGGATCTGTCCCCATCCCTGCGAAGACGCCTGCCGTCGGGAAATGGTGGAAGAACCCATCTCCATCGCTTTCCTGAAGTCCTTCGTTGCGGACAAGATCCTGGAGATGAAACCCTACGTCATCCAGACTGCGCCGGATACCGGCAAGCGGGTGGCGGTCATCGGCGGCGGCCCGGCGGGCCTGACCGCGGCTTATCATCTGAGAAAACTCGGCCACAGCGTCATCGTTTTCGATCAGCAGCCCAAGATGGGCGGCATGCTGCGCTACGGGATTCCGGAATATCGTCTGCCCAAAGACGTGCTGGACCGGGAAATCAAGATTATCGAAGATTCCGGCGTGGTGATGATGAACAATATGAAGCTGACCCGGGACATCACCTTTGAACGGATGGCGGAGGAATACGATTCCGTGCTCCTGGCCATCGGCGCATGGAAGTCCACGTCCATGAACGTGCCGGGCGAGCACCTGGAAGGCGTGATCCCCGGAATCGAATTCCTGGAAAAACTGGGACGGGGCGAACGTCCGGTCCTGGGCAAACGCGTCGCCGTCTGCGGCGGCGGCAATACCGCCATGGACTGCTGCCGGACAGCAGTGCGCCTCGGCGCGGAGGAAGTCTTCGTCATTTACCGCCGGGACCGGGATGCCATGCCCGCGGCGGACATTGAAATCGAAGAAGCGGAAGAAGAAGGCGTAAAATTCATGTTCCTGAACAATCCCCAGGAATTCCTGGAGAAGGATGGAAAGGTCGCCGGGATCCGGCTGCAGAAAATGAAGCTGGGGGAACCGGACGATACCGGCCGGCGGAGCCCGGTCCCCATCCTGGGTGAAGTGGAAGAAATCGAAGTGGACAACGTCCTGATGGCCATCGGCCAGATCGCCGACTGCACCGG
>JAFWFI010000155.1 GCA_017515705.1 Bacillota bacterium | reverse complement strand
AAATACGGCGAAGTGGCCAATGAGGACATTTTCGCCCGCCCGGAATCCACGGTGAATGTAGAGGAGGTCGTGGCGGACATCATCGCGGACGTCCGCAAGAACGGCGACCGGGCGCTGAAAGCCTACTGTGAAAAATTCGACGGCGCCAGGCTGGAGGACCTGGAGGTCTCCCCGGAAGAAATCGATGCCGCCTTCGGCATCGTGGAGCCGGAATTCATCGATATATTAAACGAAGCGGCGGACAACATCCGGGCCTTCCACCAAAAACAGGTGCGCAACAGTTTTGTCATGTCCGAGAAGGACGGCGTCATCCTGGGACAGAAAATCCTGCCCATCGAAAAAGCCGGCCTGTACGTGCCCGGCGGCACCGCAGCCTACCCTTCCACGGTGCTGATGGACTCCATCCCGGCCAAAATCGCCGGCTGCAGTGAGATCTGCATCGTCACCCCGCCGAACGCGGACGGCACCATCAATCCGGTGATCCTGGCAGCGGCCAAGATCGCCGGCGTGGACCGGATCTTCAAGGTGGGCGGCGCCCAGGCCATTGCGGCCCTGGCCTACGGCACGGAAACGGTGCCGAAGGTGGACAAGATCGTGGGCCCCGGCAACGCCTTCGTGGCGGAAGCTAAAAAGCAGGTCTTCGGCAGGGTGTCCATCGACATGATCGCCGGCCCCAGCGAGATCCTGGTGGTGGCGGACGGCACCTGCGAAGCGAGAATCGTGGCAGCGGACATGCTGAGCCAGGCGGAACACGACAAAATGGCCAGCGCCGTGCTGGTAACGGATTCCCCGCAGCTGGCGGAGGAAGTGCAGCAGGAACTGGAACGGCAGCTCCCTCTCCTGCCCCGGGAAGAAATCGCCCGGGCGTCCATCGAAAACAACGGGAAAATCATTGTGGCGGAAAACCTGATGCAGGCCATTGAAATCTCCAACGAGATCGCGCCGGAGCACCTGGAACTCTGCATGGACGATCCCTTCAATTATTTGAGTTATGTGAAACACGCCGGCTCCATCTTCATGGGCAAGAACTGCCCGGAAGCGCTGGGAGATTACTTTGCCGGCCCGAACCACACCCTGCCCACCAGCGGCACGGCCCGGTTCTCGAATCCCCTGTCGGTGGACGATTTCGTGAAAAAATCCCAGTTCAGCTACTTCACCAAAGAAGCCCTGGGCCGGGTCTACGATAAAGTCGCCTACTTTGCCGAACAGGAAGGCCTTCGGGCTCACGGGCGGAGCATGACGATCCGCTTCGAGGAGGAAGAAAATGAGTAGATTCCTGATCAGCCGGTACCGGGACATTGAAGAATATACCCCGGGAGAACAGCCCCAGAACATGGACCGGTTCATCAAACTGAATACCAACGAGTCCCCCTACCCGCCCTCGCCGGGCGTGATCGCGGTGCTGAACAGCGGGGAAGCGGAAAAGCTCCGGCTCTACTGCGACCCGGACTGCGGGGAACTGACGAAGAAGCTGGCGGGCCTGTACGAAGTGCAGCCGGAAAACGTCTTCTTCTCCAATGGCTCGGACGACATCCTGAACTTCATCTTCATGATCTTCTGCGGGGAGGAAACGAAGGCAGCATTCCCGGAAATCAGCTACGGGTTTTACAAAGTCTACGCCCAGCTCCACCACGTGGATGCGCTGAAAATCCCGCTCAAAGAGGATTTCTCCATCGACTATAAGGACTATTGCGGGCTGGGACGGACCATCGTCATCGCCAACCCCAACGCGCCGACGGGACAGACCCTGGGCCTGCCCGAGATCGAAGAAATCTGCCGGACCAATCCGGACAACGTGGTGGTGATCGACGAAGCTTATGTGGATTTCGGAGCGGATTCGGCGGTACCCCTGACGAAAAAGTATGAAAATCTCCTGGTGGTGCAGACTTTCTCCAAGTCCCGCTCCATGGCAGGGGCAAGGCTGGGCTTCGCCATCGGCTCCAAAGGCCTGATTGCGGACCTGACGAAAATCAAATACTCCACCAACCCCTACAACATCAACCGGCTGACCCAGGCGGCGGCCTGCGCGGCCATCGATGAGGATGCGTATTACAAAGAAAACGGCCGGAAGATCCGGGAAACGAGAGAATACACGGTAAAGAAACTGGAAGAGATGGGATTTGAAATCATTCCTTCCAAAGCTAAC
Source organism: Bacillota bacterium (assembly GCA_017515705.1). Lineage (GTDB taxonomy): Bacteria > Bacillota > Clostridia > Peptostreptococcales > Anaerovoracaceae > RUG14258. The sequence goes on along the minus strand of JAFWFI010000155.1, from coordinate 2,957 downwards.
TTTATTTTCATAAAAAACGACCAAATCGACGGCGAAAAGCTGTATACTGTACTCAAAGAACGGAAGATCCTGATCCGCCACTTCACGGACCCTGCGATCTGCCAGTACAACCGGGTGACCATCGGCACAAAAGAGCAGATGGACGCTTTTCTGGATGAAGTGAAAAGAATCCTTCGGGAGGAGGAATAAGATGAGAACCTCAGAAATCAACCGAAACACCAATGAAACGAAGATCGCTTTAAAGCTCAATCTCGACGGCACGGGCCGGTCTTCCGTCGCCACGGGCTGCGGGTTTTTAGACCACATGCTGACCCTCTTCGCCCGCCACGGCCGGTTCGACCTGGACCTGAATTGCGAGGGGGACACCTGGGTGGACTACCACCACACCGTGGAGGACGTGGGGATCTGCCTGGGACAGGCTTTCGCCCAGTGCATCGGCGACAAGAAAGGCATTGTCCGCTACGGCGATATCACGCTTCCCATGGACGAGACGCTGATGATCTGCGCCGTGGACATTTCCGGCCGGGCGTATCTGGGATACGACGTGCAGATCCCGAACCCGAAGGTGGGGGATTTCGACACGGAGCTGGCAGAGGAGTTCTTCCTGGGCTTCGTCCGGGAAGCCCGGGTGACGCTGCACTTCAAGCAGCTGGCGGGGAAGAATACCCACCACATTATCGAAGGCATGTTCAAGGCTTTCGGCCGGGCGATGCGGAAAGCCGCTGCCATTGACCCTGACTTTGCGGAAGATGTTCCGTCCACGAAAGGAGTTTTGTAAATGATAGCCATTATCGATTACGGGGTGGGAAACATCTTCTCCCTGTACAGTTCACTCAAATTCATCGGTGCCGACGCCGTGCTGACGTCGGACCCGGAAGTGATCGCGAAAAGCGACAAGATCATCCTGCCGGGGGTCGGCGCCTTCGGCGACGCCGCCGCCAAACTCCGGGAGACCGGCCTGGCGGACGTGGTCAAACAGGAAGTGGCCAAAGGCAAGACTCTGCTGGGGATTTGCCTGGGAATGCAGCTTCTTTTCGACAAGAGTTTCGAATACGGGGAGCACGAAGGCCTGGGTCTGATCAAGGGCGCCGTCCGTTCCATGGAACCGGTGGTGCCGGCGAATTATAAAGTCCCCCACATCGGCTGGAACGAGCTCCACTTCCCCAAAGACCGGGAAGTGAGCCCACTGTTCAAATACATTAAGGAAAACGACTTCGTCTACTTCGTCCACACCTTCTACGGCACGGACTGCGAAGCCTCCACCATTGCCACCACGGAATACGGCGCGGAGCTCACCGCCGCCGTGGCCGACGGCAATGTGTACGGCTGCCAGTTCCACCCGGAAAAGAGCGGCGAAGTGGGCATGAAGATCTTACGGGCATTCTGCGAGTTATAGGAGGTATTTCATGATCACAAAGAGAATCATCCCCTGCCTGGATGTTAGAAACGGCAGAGTGGTAAAGGGCGTGAACTTCCAGGGCATCTCCGATGTCAACTCGCCGGTGGAACTGGGCCGCTACTACAGCGACAACGGCGCCGACGAACTGGTATTCTACGACATCACCGCCTCCTATGAAGAACGGGCCCTGTTCACGGATATTTTAAGGGAAGTGGCTTCCACCATCTTCATCCCCCTGACGGTGGGGGGCGGCATCAACACCATCGACGATTTCGACCGGGTGCTGAAATGCGGAGCCGACAAGGTTTCCGTCAATTCCGGGGCCATCCGGAATCCGGACCTGATCTACGAAGCTGCCCAGAAATACGGCGACCAGTGCGTGGTCCTGTCTGTAGACGTGAAGCGGGTGGATGGTGAATTCCGGGTCTTCGCCAAAGGCGGCCGGGAAGACACCGGCATGGACGCCATTGAATGGATCAAACGGGGCGAAGCCAACGGCGCCGGGGAGATCGTGGTGAACTCCATCGACACCGACGGCGTAAAGCAGGGCTTCGATATCGAACTCCTGAGACTGGTGAATGATGCTGTGAACGTTCCGGTCATCGCCTCCGGCGGCGCCGGGAATATTCAGCACTTCATCGACCTCTTCGAAGCCATCCCCGACATCGACGCCGGCCTGGCAGCCTCCATCTTCCACTTCGGCGAAGTGGCGATTCCCGACCTGAAAGCGGAATTGAAGAAAAACGGGATTCTGGTGAGAACGGTTTAACAGAAAGGACTGACAATGATTACGATAGATGAACTGAAATTTGACGACAAAGGCCTGATTCCCGCCATCGTGGTGGATGCGGACAGCGACAAAGTCCTGACCCTGGCCTATATGAATAAGGAAAGCCTGGAGATCAGCCTGAAGGAAGGCATCACCTGCTTCTGGTCCCGCTCCCGCCGGGAGCTCTGGCGCAAAGGGGAGACATCCGGCAACTGGCAGCACATCGAATCCATCACCGCCGACTGCGACGCGGACGCCCTGGTGGTGAAAGTCCACAAGGACGGACCGGCCTGCCACCTGGGGACCGACTCCTGCTTCATGCAGCCCATGCTGGGGGAAGCTTCCGGCGAAGATAAGTTCCAGGTGAAAGACCTGTATAAACTGCTGGAAGGCCGGAAAAAGGATATGCCGGAGGGCTCCTACACTTCCTACCTTTTCGAGAAAGGCATCGATAAGATCCTAAAGAAGGTTGGCGAGGAATGCACGGAAGTCATCATCGCCGCCAAGGCGGAAGACAAAGCCGAAACCATTTATGAAATTGCCGACCTGATGTACCACGTGATGGTGATGATGGTGGAACAGGGGATCAGCGTGGACGACGTGATGGACGAACTGGCCTCCCGCCACATCATCGACCATAAGGTCAAACAGGAAAAAATGGTGTAGAAGATTAGAGACTTGAGATTGGAGATTGCAGAAGATTCCCCAGCCTTTGGCCTCTGAATGACAAATGCAATGTCATCCTGAGCGCAGCGAAGGATCTTGACGAATTAAAAGACCCCGGAGTTT
>JAFWFI010000154.1 GCA_017515705.1 Bacillota bacterium | reverse complement strand
TTTTTGCAATTAGTCAGCAATCTTTTCGCAGGCTTCTCTGAATACCTCTGTGTGCTTGTCAACGTCCGCTTCAGATGTGGCAGCGCTCATGATCGCCATGTTGTGGAACGGTGTCATGAAGATGCCTCTGTTGAGTGCATACAGGTGCATGTACCAGTCGAGGTCGAAGTCTCTGTGGTTAACTGCATCCGTACCGTCTTTTGCGATTTCCGGCAGGAACCAGTATTCTGTTCTGGTACCCAGCTGGGTGGTGCTCCAGTCGAAACCGAATTCCTTGATGCCTGCTTCTACACCGGCATTGAACCGTTCTGCGAGCGGAATCGCATGCTTGTAGAAATCTTCTGTCAGAACCTTGTCCAGGATGACGTGCATTGCAGCCATGGTGATCGCATTCGCTGCCAGGGTGCCGCCGATGCCCTTTACCAGACCGTACAGGGATTCCAGTTCGTACTGAGCCTTTTCAGCGAATTCTTCTGTGAATCCGTAGCAGCCTACCGGGATGCCGCCGGCTAAAGTCTTACCGCAAACGACGATGTCCGGATCCAGGTTGTGTTCTCTGGTGTAGCCGCCGATACCGCAGCAAATAGTATGTGTTTCGTCGATCAGCAGGTATGTGCCGTATTTCCGTGTTAATTCTCTTAATTTTTCATGATAGCCCGGAGCCGGGTGAACGATGCCGATGTTGGTCATGACCGGTTCAGCCATAACAACAGCAACGTCTTCGTCCTTCAGCGCATTTTCCAGAGCTTCTACGTCATTCCATTCGATGACCTTGGTGGTGTAGCTGGGGTCGATCTGGGGACCGATGTTGCCCACTCTGGAAATGATTTTGCCTTCCGGTGTCAGGGTCGCGATGGTTTCATCTACTGTGCCGTGGTAGCACCAGTTGAATACAACGACTTTCGGCCGCTTGGTGATCTGTCTGGCCAGACGGATCGCAAAACGGTTAGCGTCAGTCGCACTGGTGGAGAACTGCCAGTATTTCACGCCGAATCTTCTGGTGAGTTCCCGTGCATTCCAGGTCGCATCTTCCGTCGGGAGCATGTGGGAGGTACCGTGCTTTACGATGTCCGCCATTGCTTCCACGAAGGGTTCCGGGCTGTGGCCCACCATGGAACCGGTGTCACCCAGGCAGAAGTCGATGTAGTCGATGCCGTCTGCGTCTGTGAGGTGAACGCCTTTTGCATCCTTAACGGTGAGCGGAATGCCGCCGGCATACCGAACCATCCAGTTGAGCGGAACGCCCTGCAGCAGGCAGTCTTTCGCGCTTTCAAAGTTCTTGATGGAAGTGGGATGCAGTTTGTGGAAAAGTTCCAGTTCTTCAGCATATGCTTTCTTTAATTTGTCTCTGTTTACCATGTTAAACCTCCATGTAAAAGTTTTATCTAGCTGCGTCCGGAGACGCTTTCTTTCATCGTCACTATCATACCCCAAACAAATGGTAATGATACCAACCAAGTGTTGATTTTTTTCCCATCCAAGAGTAAGATGGAGATATAAGATATAAGATTGGAGATGGGAGATGGAAGTTCCCAGCTCCCAGCTATTAAGGAAACAAAGTCATGAACAAAGACAATACCGTAAAATACGTGAATATCGACTGGAAGCCGGACAAATCCCTGAAAGTCCCCCTGTACAGCCAGATCGTCCGCTATTTCAGCCGGAAGATCGAATCGGGCGACTGGGTCTCCGGCCAGTTCATCCCGCCCCAGCGGAAGCTGGCGGAACTTTTTGAAGTGAACCGGAGCACCATCTGGGAAGCCATGCAGGAGCTGGCCGCCCTGGGACTGACGGAGGGAAATTACGGCAAGGGCACCATGATCGTCAACGACGCCTGGGAAATGCTGATCGCCGGCTCGACCCTCAACTGGCAGAGCTATATCGACAAGGGCAATTTCCGGGCCAATGTGGACTATATCCGGCAGATCAACCAGCTGGAGTACGAAGAGGATATCGTCCGGCTGGGAACCGGGGAACTCTCGCCGAAGCTGGCGCCCCGGGACGCCCTGGCGCAGATTCTGACGGAGGCCATGGATGTGGAGCTGGAACTGAACTACCCGCCCCCGCTGGGTCTTCCCCGGCTGCAGCAGGCGTTGTGCCGCTACCTGGAGGATGAAAAGGGCATCAAGGTCAAGCCTTCCAACATCCTCATTACCTCCGGCGCCCTGCAGGCCCTGCAGCTGATCTCCGTCTGCATCGTCCCGCCGAATTCCGTCGCCTTTATCGAGTCCCCTTCCTACATTAAGTCCCTGAACGTGTTCCAGTCCGCCGGCACGGTCCTGGAGAGCATTCCGATGGACGAGAACGGGATGATGCCCTGGATCATCAGCAAGCGCTTCGATGTGGGCCGGGCGATCCTGTACACGATCCCGACCCTGCAGAACCCCACCGGAAACGTGATGAGCACCGAACGCCGGGACGAGATCCTCCGGTACTGCCGGGCCAACCGGATCCCCATCATCGAAGACGACGTGATGGGCGACCTGTGGTTTGACGAGCGGCCACCGAAACCCATCAAGGCGCTGGACGACTACGGCAGCGTCATCTACATCGGCAGCTGTTCCAAAGCCTTCTCTCCCGGCATGCGGATCGGCTGGGTCGTGGGGCCGGAATCGGTGATCCAGCGGCTGGCGGACATTAAAATGCAGCAGGATTACGGAACCAGCACCCTGTCCCAGCAGGTCTTTGCCCGCTGTCTGGAGACCGGGGTGTACGAAGAGCACCTGATGAAGGTACGGCCGGCTTTGAAACGACGGAGGGACCTGACCCTTCGAATCCTGGAAAAACACTTCTCCGACATCGCCCAATGGAACGAACCGGCAGGCAGTTATTACATATGGCTGCGGCTGAATGGCAGCCCGTCGATCCGGCGGATCTTTGAGGCTGCGCTGGCGGAAAAGATTCTGGTGAACCCGGGGGAAATGTACGATATCCGGGAAAACTACAGCCTCCGGATCTCTTACGTCTACGAAGACGAGGACGTGCTGGAACGTGCCCTGATCCGGCTGGCGGAAATCATCCGGGAAACCCGCGGATAAAACAAAAGAGGGTGTCTCAAAAGGGGCATCCTCTTGTTATGAAAAGGAGGTAAACACGCTCGAAATCAGACTGGCCACCTGTGTTCCGGCGGTTTTACTTTCTCACTCAGTAAAACCGCCCTTTAAAGGCGGAGGGGCAGGTCCTATCAGACAGTCTATGTATGCTTTTGGGTGTGCGCTGAGAAATTCAGCAAAATTCTTTATTTCAGGACAGTTTTGCTGAATTGTCAAAGAGCCAAACAGGACGATTTCAGCAAAA
>JAFWFI010000001.1 GCA_017515705.1 Bacillota bacterium | reverse complement strand
GCGGATTTCAATGAACTCTACTACATCGAAGACCAGGTGGACTACCAGTTCCCGGTGCTGCTGCACTATACCCACTTCGATTCGGAAGAAGAGACCCTGGAGGATGTCCGGGCCCGGCTGAAGGAAGCGGATAAGATGGGACGGACCATGGAGCTGACCCTGCAGACCATGAACGATGACACCGGCAACGTGGTGTACCGGATCCTGAACGGGGAGTACGACGAGTACCTGAACCAGCTGGCGGACATCCTGGTGACCGAGCGGATCCCGGTGCTGTTCCGGCCTTTCAATGAAATGAACGGCGACTGGTGCGCTTATTCTGCGTACCACACTTCCCGGGACACGGAAGTATTCAAGACGCTGTACAAATACGTGTTCGAACTGTTCCGTTCGAGGGGCGCGGACGCCTATACAATCTGGGTCTGGAACCCCAACGAGCGTTCCTTCCCGGATTACAAGTGGAACAACGAGTATGAGTATTACCCCGGGGATGAGTACGTGGACGTGGTCGGGATCACCGGCTACAACAACGGGACGTACTACGAAGGGGAGACCTGGCGGACCTTTGACGAGATTTACGAACCGCTTTACAGCAAGACGGTGACCAATTACAACAAGCCCATCATGATCACGGAATTCGCCTGCTCCAATGCCGGCGGCGACAAGGAGGACTGGGTCAAAGACATGTTCCGGTCCATCGGCAAGTACGACAAGATCAAGGTGGCGGTCTGGTGGGACGGCATCGACCTGGATGAGAACGGGGAGATCGCCCGGTCGTACCGGCTGGAAGACGAGGACGTGGTGAAGGTCTTCAAGCGGAATCTGAAGAACTATAAGTAAGGATATTACAATCCCGTTACATTCATTGACATTTAATTTCTACCGTAGTAGAATTATGGAAAGAGAACCCAAGGAGGTACAATATGGCACTGCATAAACTGCCGGAATCGGAACTGAAGGTCATGGATTTTGTATGGTCTCAGGGCGAAACGACGGCTAAAGCCACCGCCGCTTACATGGAAGAAGCGTTCGGCTGGAAGAAAAACACAACGTATACGGTACTGAAAAACCTTGGTATCAAAGGATTCATTGAACGGATCGACCCCGGTTTCAAATGCGTGCCCTTGGTATCGAGAGAAAGTGTTGGAAGAGCAGAATCCCGGACCTTGCTCGACAAGTTCTACCACGGTTCCGTGTCCGGATTGTTCTCCGCCTTCCTGGATGACAAAGTCATCAGCGAAGAAGAGATGAAGGAGATCAAGGAACTGCTGGACAAGTATTGATTCAATGTTGAACGGTTTTGCGGTCATTGCGGGGCTGAGCGTTACCGGCTCCGTGATGATCCTCATCTTACTCATTGCGAAAAAGGTATTAAAGAAACGGCACGGAGTCAGCAGGAGGGCCTTTGTTTTCCTATGGCTTCTTGTTTTTTTGCGGATGTGCCTGCCCTTCGGGGTAGATATGATCCAGCCGGAGGGGATTCCGGCTCTGCCGGGGCAGGCGGTCTGCAGCGCGTTGACGGCGCAGATCAGTGTGGACCCGGCGCAGAAAGAAGCAGGAGCGGCACTTTCGGGTGCTTCGGCGGCAGATACGGGCGGAGAGGCCTTTATTTCGCCTGAGACAGGCGTTTTGGCGGAAAACGGGATGATGGCTGCCGGATACGCTGCGGACGGGAAAACGGAAAGCGGACTGCTGGACGCAGCTCCGGCAAAGGCACAGGCCTGGGCGTCATTGGCCATTCGCATCGCTGCGGCGGTGTGGCTGGCGGGGGCGGTCGGAATGGCCGGGATGCTGGTATTCTCCTATTTCCGCAAACTCCGGGAAATCGGGAAGCTGTCGGCGAGAGGCATTCCGCTCATTGCCCGGACGGCGCTTTTAAATGCGAAAAACCAGACGGGCATCGACGCCCGGCGGGTGCAGATCCGGATGCAGGAAGGCAGCGGCGGAGCCGTTTACGGGATCTTCCGGCCCATCATCGTATTGGGGCGGGACAGCGTCCTGGACGCGGAGATGGTCCTGACTCACGAATGCGTTCACATCCGGCATTGGGACAACCTACTGAAGGTGCTGGCCTTCGGCGTGCTGTCGGTGCACTGGTTCAATCCGCTGGCATGGATCGCGGTGCGGAGTTTCTGCCGAGACATTGAGATGTCCTGCGATGAAAGCGTGCTGAAGTCCATCCATTCGGACTCCAGAAAGCATTATGCGGTAACCATCCTGGGGAGCAGCCGGGTGCGTGGAAGGCAGCCGGGTTTCTCCTATTTCGGAGAGAGTCCCGTGTCGGAGCGGGTGAAACACGTGCTGGGAATCCGGAAGAAGCAGGTGGCTGCGCCGGTGGCGGCGGTGCTGACAGCGGTGTTCCTGCTGCTGGGGTGTTTCGCTTCCCCGGTGGTAGCAGTAACGGAAGAGATCCTGGAATACGGCGGTTCGCTGGATTCCGGGTTTGTGGATTTCGCGGCGGTGTCCGAGCAGGACGGCGAGATCCTGGACTATACCGCCTATGAAGAGGGCAGCCTTTTCGTGGTGCGGAACAATGAAGGCATTGTGAAGATCGTAACGGCGGACAGCCGGGGCGGCCGGACGGTGCTGAAGGAACTGCCGGACGACGGCGGGGAATTCATCGGCGCGGTCTATTACCGGGACGGGAAGTTGTACTACCCGCTTCGGCAGACCGATCACATCGACCTGATGGCGGCGGATGTGAAGACCGGGGCGACGGAAAACGTCAGCCGGATTTGGAACACAAAAGCGACGATGCGCCTCTTCGGCGGGAGCCATTACCTCTGCTGGTACGAAGAACGCCAACTGCAGGTGATGGATCTGGAGACCGGCCGGATCGAGCAGTCCTTCCTGACCAATGGCAACCAGGACTACGGCGCCATGGAGGACGGGTACCTGGCTTACCAATACAGGGACGATGCGGGCGTGACGAAGGTGCGCTGTGTCTCTCCGGAGACGGGGGATGCGTTCGAGGCGGAAAGCCTGCTGGGCGAGGAGACCTTCTCCGCTTACGGCAACAGCCGCTTCATCATCTATAAAGAAGAGTACAAGCTGCAGTCAAAGTGCTTCATCTACGACCGGGAGAAGCAGTCGACGGTGCGGCTGATCGATTTCATGGACCCGGAATACGTGAAAGACCTCAAAGCGAAGAAGTGGGGTATCACCCTGGTGGGCAACCGCCTGCTGATCTTCGGGGAGGGGACGGCCGTGTACGACGTGAACCTGGAGAACGGCGAGACGGCGAAGCACGAATCCGGGCGCAGCGGCGTGGGATTCTACCACCTGAAGAATTCCGACGGCCAGGTTTCCGCCATGCTCTTCACCGTGCAGGAGAGCCGGGGACTGACCGGCAGCGGGAACCTGTACGTGGGGCGGTTCATGCGCTGAACATAACGATACCGAAACAATAACCATTCCGACCCCGGGCCGAAAAGCCCGGGGTTTTCCATGCCCGTCGCCTGCCACCTGCCCCCGCACTGGCCACCCACCCCTGCTCCGGCCTGCCAGCCGCCCCTGCTTGGGCACCCCGACGCAAGCGCCGGACCCATACTAGAGCCCCTCACGCTTGCCTCTGGCCCGGATCCAGCCTGCCACCCGCCCCGCTTGGGCAGCCCGACGCAAGCGCCGGACCATACTAAAGCCCCTCACGCTTGCCTCTGGCCCGGATCCAGCCTGCCACCCGCCCTGCTTGGGCACCCCGACGCAAGCGCCGGACCCATACTAAAGCCCCTCACGCTTGCCCCCGACCCGAACCCGCCGCCATCAAGCGGTGTTTTTACTGAGTGAAAAAGTAAAAACGCCGAAAACAAAGCGGCGGCCGGTCGACCGATTGCAACCACCGGGAGAGAAGGACCGGATATGTTGGGAAACAGGTAAATAATGCAATTAATAGAATAAAATGTTGACAATGCTGTGAGGGAGAATATAATACAGTTACAAAAGAAAGAGACCGGGTCTTGAATATTGGCTAAGATACTATATAATAAAATTAGCTAAAATTTCAGGGGGTTTCGATAAAAATGAACAGCACGAGCACTATGGTTGCCACGGCAACAGAACTGCAGAATAACTTTGGGAAGTACTTAAAGATCGTTATGGACGGGGGTGAGGTGATCGTGACCAGAAACGGAAAGGAAGTCGGCCGTTTTGTACCGAAAGATACCGTCGTGTCTTTCCTTACGGATTCCCTGACCGGAATCCTGAACAGAAACGATGACTGGAAAGATGAGAAAGAAGCAACCCTGAGGGAGGCCTATGAAATTACTGATTGACACAAATATCCTGCTGGACGTGATGATGGGAAGAGAAGAGCACTATGAGAAATCTGCGGCAATCTGGCGGGGCTGCGAGGCGGGCCTGTTTACGGGCTTTGTGTCTGTGCTGACAGCTGCGAATATCATGTATATCATGCGCTGGCAAATGGATCCGGAGACGATTTCCGATGTGATACAAAAGCTCGAATTGATTTTCCGATTCACGGAACTGACCCCTGCCGATCTGCGGAAGGCTGCAGAGATGCAGTGGAGAGACTTCGAGGACGCGATCCAAAGCGTTACAGCCCGACGGGTTCGGGCCGACTACATCATAACCCGCAATACCAGGGATTATTCGGACAGCCCGGTACAGGCCATAACGCCGGATGCATTTTTTCTTCAATTGCAATAATCATTTGATCGCCGCCACTGAGCGGCGTTTTTTACTGAGTGACAGAGTAAACTGCCGAAAACACCGCGGCAGGGGTGCGGGTTTTATTATTTTGGTTCTATTCTTCGCCCGGGTAGGGTATAATAGGCATAAAGGACGCGAACCGTTCGAAAGAGAGGAATATAAGGAGTGTTGAAAATGGATATCAACGAAGCAATCGTCAACAGACACAGCGTGCGCCAGTACAAGGATGAGCCGATCGCGCCGGAACAGATTGCGGCGCTGGAAGCACTCATCAGGGAGTGCAACGAAGAGAGCGGGCTCCGGATTCAGCTGATCCAGGATGACCCGGACTGCTTTAAGAGTTTTCTCGCCAGTTACGGCAAATTCAAAAATGTGCGAAATTACATTGCCCTCGTGGGGCCGAAGTCCATGGAGGACCTGGATGAAAAGTGCGGGTACTATGGACAGAAGATCGTCCTGGAGGCGCAGATGATGGGACTGAACACCTGCTGGGTGGGCGGCACCTACGCAAAAGGAAAGTGCAGCGCGGAGCGGACCGCGGAGGAGCGGCTCGTGTGCGTGATTTCCATCGGGTACGGCCAGACCCAGGGGACGGAGCGCAAGACCAAGCCCATGTCCAAACTCTGTGACCTGCCGGAGAGCGAGATGCCCGAATGGTTTAAGGAAGGCGTCAAGGCTGCGATGCTGGCGCCGACGGCAATCAACCAGCAGAGCTTCCGGATCTCCCTGGAGGATGGCGAGCCTGTGATCACTGCCGGCAGGGGCGTGATGATCAAAATCGACCTGGGGATCGTCAAGTACAACTTTGAAGCAGCGTCCGGGCATAAATGCCGGTAGAGCGGATTATCAAAATTACCCCCGGAGCCTAATATCCCGGGGGTGTTTTACTGTTTTGGGGGATTGGCTTAATTGCCACTATGGACTGCGTCATTCATGGCAAGCAGATAGTTGCAGTATTGGTTCATGCTGATACCCTCTCTCTTTGCATGGATGGCCAGGGAACGATGAAGGCTTTTGGGAATTCTGAGTTTAAATTGCCCGGAATACTTTGATATGTCTTCATCTCTGGATGGTTCAGGTATCTGCAGACCCTCATCAATTGCAGCCTCCAGCCATGCCTTTTTTGCATCGACTGCGGTTTCAATGATATGCTCCATCGTTTCGGAACAGGTAAGGCAACCGGGAAGATCAGGATACCAGACTGTATACCCGCCTTCTTCCGGATCAGGGATGATTTCCATCCGATAGGGCAGGCTCATATAGTATTCAATCGTCTTCATGATTATCGGCCTCGCTTTCTATAACATCTCTTACTTTTTCCACATAAGCTTTTTTAATTGGATTATGCTGAGGAATGGTGATTGGTACATGTCCCCGTTTGCGGAACGTCTTATGACTGCTGCCGCCTGCTGGACCGGTCATAACATATCCATAAAACTCAAGTACCTTTCGAAGTTCTTCAAAGCGCATATTATTATCCAGAGCGCGAATTCGTTTTAATAGCTTATCAAATTGTGACATACGAAATCCCCTTGTGATTAAATTATATATGGTGTCATATATGGTGTCAACTTGTTTGTGGCATTATTGTAACATACAAAAAATACCTGTCAATATATGTTACACTATTTCACGATTTTCCGACATGTTCGGTTAGGAGAATGGGGGGATACTGGAAAGACGCGGAGACTTCTGATATACTTTAGAAAAGAGAAATGGCGACAGCGCCAAGCAGGAACAAAGAAAGGGAAGAACATGAACGAATCGAAAATGTTTCAGGTATCGACGCTTCAGGCTTTGGCCCTGGGGTATTCCAGGTCGGTCATCACCGTGGAAGAACTGCTCACCCACGGGGATTCCGGTCTCGGCACCTATGAAGACGTGAACGGGGAAATGATCATGGCCGGGGGACGGTGTTTCCGCGCCCGGGAGGACGGCACCGTGGAGGAAGCTCCACCCGATGCCGGCGTGCCTTTCTGCGCCGTATCCTTTCTGCAGGGCAAGAGGACGTTTGATATAGACGGAATCGAGAGCATCGGTAAGCTGAAGCAGCTGCTGGACGTGAAGATCGAGGAGGACTTTGGGCTCAACAGCATGCACATGGTTCGGATCGACGGCTTCTTCCCGCGGATCGACGCCCGGTCGGAATCCGCCTACCGGTCCCACCACATGGAGCTGAAGGACGTGCTGGCGATGACCCAGAAGGACTTCTTCTTCGAAAACATTTCCGGATCGCTGATCTGCGTGTATTTCCCGGATTACATGGATGGGATCAACGCGCCGGGGTGGCATTTCCACTTCATTTCCGACGACCGGACCCGGGGCGGGCACGTGTTTGAGCTGGTCATGGAGCGGGGCACCGTCCGGCTGGACAAAATCAATACCATCGAGATCCGGCTGCCCAGCGAACCCGCCTTCGACACCTATTCCCTGAAGGAAGCCTCCGGGGAGGACATCAAAAAAGTCGAACAGGGAGAATAACCGGGACACCGAAAACCCCCGGACTGTTACGGCCCGGGGGTTGTTGTTTTCGGGCCGAGGTTCACATCGGCCCGTTTTGTCATCCTGAACGCCTTATTCTGTCATCCTGAGCGCAGCGAAGGATCTTTCCGAGATGGAACGAAACCCTGTTATCTGATATAATTGG
>JAFWFI010000017.1 GCA_017515705.1 Bacillota bacterium | reverse complement strand
CGGCCTCTTCCGGAAGCAGCAGTTCCGCCGGTTCCTCCGAAGGAGAAAGCTACGGACAGGGAACACCGACGCCGCAAAGCAGTTCTTCCGGGGGAAAACAGACTCAGCCTGCCGCTCAGACCTGCGTCCTGTCCGTAGAGTGCGGGAGCATTCTGAACCACTTGGATGACCTGACGGCGGGAAAAGAATCCCTGGTGCCGGCAGACGGTAGGATCCTTCCGGCTACGTCCGTCTCCTTCTCGGAGGGAGACACGGTCTTTGACGTGCTGAAAAAAGCCATGCGGGAGGAAGGGATCCTCTTTGAATTCGAGACCACGCCCCTGTACAGCGGCGTCTATATCGAAGGCATCGCCAATCTGTATGAATTCGACTGCGGGCCCCTGTCCGGGTGGATGTATGCCGTGAACGGCGTGTTCCCCAACTACGGCTGCGGTTCCTGCAAGGTGAAGGACGGGGATAAGATCCGGTGGATCTATACCTGCGACCTGGGCCGGGATATCGGCGGAGGCGATTCCGCCGGACAGATGGGAAGGTGAGCCGATGCACAGTTTTGAACGTTTTCATCCTGCGGTCAACTTCATCTGGTTTCTCTGCGTGATCCTGTTTTCCATGCTCTTCATGAATCCGGTGTGCCTGGGCATTTCCCTGTGCCTTTCTTTTTTGACGGCGGTGAACATGAAGGGCCGGCTCATGCTGGGCTTCGGACTCCGGGTGCTGGTTCCGGTAATGGTGCTGACAGCGCTGATTAACCCGGCCTTTAACCATGGCGGGGTGACCCTGATCACTTATCTTCCTGGGGGCAATCCCCTGACATTGGAATCGATCGTTTTCGGGCTGGCGGCTTCTGCCATGATCGGTTCGGTGATCTGCTGGTTTTCCTGCTATAACCGGATTATGACCAGCGACCGGTTCATCTACCTGTTCGGCCGCATCATTCCCTCCCTTTCACTGGTGTTTTCCATGATCCTTCGCTTCGTGCCCCGGTTCGGGGCGCAGCTCAGGCAGATCCATGGCGCCCGGAAGGCACTGTACGGGGAAAAGCAGGGCCTGAAAGGAAGGATCCGGTCCGGCGTGGGCGTCTTTTCCGCCATGATCGACTGGGCGCTGGAAAGTTCCATTCGGACGTCGGACAGTATGAAGAGCCGCGGTTACGGCAAACGGGGCCGGACCGCTTTTTCCATCTATACCTTTGACCGCCGGGACGGGGCCCTGCTGGGCGTCATCCTGGCCTTGAGCATTTACGTGCTGGCGGGTCGTTTTACCGGTGCTGTGGATTACCGGTATTTCCCTGATTTTCGGGCGGCTGCCGACGGGCTATATACACTGACGGTCTTTCTGGCCTATGGGGCGCTCTGCGCCATTCCGTTACTGATCGAACTCCGGGAGAGACTTCAATGGAACGCTTTCGAATCGAACAACTGACATTTCAATACCCGGGAAGGGACGAACCGGCTCTCAGAGAACTGGACCTGGCCGTTCAGGCGGGGGAATTCCTGGTGATTTTCGGACCCTCCGGCTGCGGGAAAACCACGCTGCTGCGGCATTTCAAGCCGGAGCTGGTTCCTCACGGTCTCAGGCAGGGGCGGATCCTGCTGGACGGCGAGCCTCTTTTGGAACTTGAGACCGCCGGACGGGTGGGGTTTGTGCTCCAGGATCCGGAGGACGGGATCGTCTGCGATAAGGTCTGGCACGAACTGGTCTTCGGACTGGAGAACCTGGGAATGGACCAGGCCCAGATGCGGACGCGGGCGGCGGAGACGGCGGCTTTCTTCGGCATGGAGGACTGGTTTTACCGGGACGTGAAGACCTTGTCCGGCGGCCAGAAGCAGATCCTCTGCCTGGCATCCGCCATGATCCTGCAGCCGGAAGTGCTGGTGCTGGACGAGCCCACCAGCCGGCTGGATCCGGTGGCGGCGGAAGAATTCCTGGGGGCGCTGCAGAAAGTCCACCGGGAACTCGGGACCACCATCATCCTGTCCGAACACCGCCTGGAGGGTGTCCTGCCCCTGGCGGACCGGGTGCTGGGAATGGACAAAGGCCGGATCGTTTCGGAAGGCGGACCCCGGCAGTTGGAACAGCACCTCCGGGAGACCGGGTCTTTGCTGCACCGGATGCTGCCGGTGCCCATGAGGCTCTACGGGGCCGTGCAGGAGAGCGCTCTGGCAGATTTGTCGGAAGGACCCTGCCCCGTAACGGTTCGGGAAGGCCGGGACTGGCTTTTCCATCTGATCGAAAAAATGAAAGAGGCCGGACGGCCGGTTCAGCCGGCGACGAAGCGCTCCGCGGAACAAACGGATGCGCCGGCCTCCGTTGAAATAAAGAATCTGTGGTTCCGCTATGACCGGCAGGGAAAGGATGTGCTGAAAGGCTTGTCTTTCACCGCCGGGCAGGGCGAGATCTGTGCGATCCTGGGCGGCAACGGCTCCGGGAAATCCACACTGCTGATGAATGCCGCCGGCATTCTGAAACCCCAGCGGGGGAAACTTTGGAAGAAGGGCAGGTCGGCCCTGGTGCCCCAGGAGCCGGTGTCCCTGTTCACCCGGCAGACCGCCGGCCTGGAACTGGAGGAAATGCTGGAAGATGGGCTTGGCCCGGAAGAGCGGAAGGCTGTGCTGGAGAAAACCGCCCGGAAGTGGGGGCTGGAAGATCTGCTGGATGCCCACCCCTACGATCTGTCCGGCGGGGAACAGCAGCGGCTGGCGCTGGCCAAGGTCATGCTGACCCGGCCGGAGATCCTGCTGCTGGACGAGCCCACCAAGGGCATGGACCCGGCGGTGAAGGCGGAATTTGTCCGCATGCTGAAGGAACTGAAAACGGAGGGGGTGACGGTCCTGGTCGTGACCCATGATGTGGATTTCTGCGGAGAGGCGGCGGACCGCTGCGGGATGCTGTTTGACGGCGTTGTGTTATCCGAAGGAACGCCGGCGGCGTTTTTCCGGGAGAAGCGGTTCTACACCACTTCGGCGGGGCGGATCAGCCGGGGGTTCCTGGAAGACGTGGTGACGTATGAAGATTTGCTGGAGCGGCTGGGACTTTCGGAACAGGATCCCGACAGTGGAGGCAAGAGTGCCCTCCCGGGCGGGGCCGGGTCACCGAAGACGGGAGAACCAGATCCTGCAGAGTTGGAAGGGAAGACCGAATATTTTTCGGCGGAAGAACGGGAGAGGCTGTCCGGTCTCCCTTATGAAGCGGAGCAGCGGCGGGCGCTGAACCGCCGGACCGCGCTGGCGGCGGGGATGATCCTGCTGGCGATCCCCCTGACGATCTTTTGCGGAGTGAGGTTCTTCGACGACCGGAATTATTACCTGATCAGCCTGCTGATCATCGCGGAGACCCTGCTGCCCTTCATCCTGATTTTCGAGAAGCGGCGTCCCCAGGCACGGGAAATGATCCTGCTGGCGGTGATGTGCGCCATCGCCGTACTGGGGCGAAGCATTTTCTTCATGGTGCCGGAATTCAAGCCGGTGGTGGCCTTGGTCATCATCGCAGGACTGGCTTTCGGCGCGGAATCGGGCTTCCTGGTGGGAGCCATGACCGGCTTTGTGTCGAATTTCTTCTTCGGGCAGGGACCCTGGACGCCCTGGCAGATGTTCGCCTTCGGAATCATCGGCTTCCTGGCGGGACTGCTGTACCGGCGGAACGAGACCTTCTACCGGTCCCGGAAGCAGACGGCCCTGCTGTGCATTTTCGGCGGGCTGGCGGCGCTGCTGATCTACGGTCCCATCATGAATACCTGCGCGGTGGTGACCTCCATCGCCTACGACCCCAGCCGGGCAGCTTTCAAGGCGGTCTTTTTGTCCGGCCTGCCCTTTGACCTGATCCATGCGGTGACCACGGCGCTGTGCCTGGCGGTGCTGGCGGCACCGATGATGGAAAAACTGAGGCGCATCAAGCGAAAATACGGGCTCTTGTGACCCAGTACTTTACGATTCTGTTAAGAATGGGCGGAATCGTTTACTTTCCCCGTCGGAGAGGGTAGAATGAAAGGGAAGCAACCAAAAGGAGGAAAACGGGAGTGAAGAGGATGAGAAGAATCACGGCGGTACTGGTGGCGATGATGATGGTGTTTTCCCTGAACATCGCCTCTTTTGCTGAAGATTACAGCGGCGATCCGACCATCTATACCGAAGGTTACCACGTAATGCTGAACGGCGAGTACGTGACCTTCACGGACGCGGTGCCGGTCAACAAGCAGGGGCGCATCATGGTGCCCTTCCGGGCTATTCTGGAAGCCCTGGGTGCCAAGGTAGACTGGATCGACGAGACCCGGACCGTTACGGCAAAAACCGATGACACCTTTATATCCTTCCGGGTGGGGCAGCCCAACATCGACGTGACAAAGAACGGGGAAAAATCCGTGAAGGTCATGGACGTGGTGCCCTATATCGACCCGTCGAATAACCGGACTTATGTCAGCACCCGCTTCGTGTCCGAAGCCCTGGGCTTTACCGTGGGCTGGGACGCAGAGGACCAGACGGCCGTCATCATCGATTACGAAACGATGTTCGGCGATGCGGACAAGATCTTTACCAAGGCGGACCAGTTTATCAAGTCCGCCGGCCCGGTGCCGGGAGTTTCCCGGGAGTCGGCCTTTGACATCACCGTCCGGACGGAAGCGGAAGGCGGGGAGATGACCAGCGGCTTTACCGGAACGCTCCTTCAAAAGGATCTGGAGAGCTCCGGCAGCATGGTTCAGAAAATGGATATGGCGGCGATGTTCGAATCCATCTTTGCGGGCACCGGCGAGAGCCTGACGGAAGAAGAACGGGCGGCCATGGCGGAACTGGATGAGATCGGCATGGACCTGGTGATGGATATGGACGGGGGCGACCTGTACATGAAGTCTCCGGCCAATGAACTGCTGTACGGCGCGGAATACCGGGACGCCTGGATCCACATGGACGTACGGGAGCTCTTTGGGGGAATCGGTATAGACCTGCCGGAAATGACCCGGCAGTCCCTGGACGGCAGCCTGACCATTCGGAGCCAGCTGATGAAGATGGGTGAAGCGACGGCGGAGAACATGTCCGTGAATACGTACGATGAGATGCTCCGCCAGTACAACATTCTGAAGGCGATCCTGAGCGACCCGGTGCTGAAAGTGACCACGTCGAAGGGCGTGAAGGAATACCGGGCTGCAGTGAATCCGGGATCGGAAAACAACCCCGGGGTCAGCGGGACCGTGGTCCTGACCGACGACGGGAAGGGTGGCAGCACCTGCAAAATCGATGTGACCATGGAGATGCCGGAACTGGATGCCCAGGCCACTTACGTGATCAATATTACCAATGCGAAAGCTTCCGGCGCGCCGGCGGGCCTGCCGAAAAATGCGCAGGTCGTGGAGATGAGCGAACTGGTGGAAGAATTATAGCGAACGAAGAACAGAACAGGAGACGGTCCCTTTTGGGAACCGTCTCCTTTTTCATTGCCTTGTATTTTGTTATGCGTTTTGCCAGTTTCTCAGCGTGTTGGCGATGTCCTGAAAAACGATCGCAGCCTGTTCAGGCGATTCCCGCAGGACTTCATGTCGGAGCCCGGAATACAGCTTGCTGTCGACGTTGGCATATCCGGCTTTTTTCATGGAGTCCACTGCATGGGCGAAGCCTTTGTCCCCTGCCCGGCAGGGGTCATCCTCCCCGGAAATGAATAGCACCGGCAGATCCGGATTTTTGCAGGCCCATCCCTTTTCCGTATAGACTTCCTTCATCAGGGTCATCAGCACGTTGAACCCGTTGATGGTAAAGATGTAGCCGCAGAGAGGGTCGCGGTCGTAGTCCGCCACGTTTTCCCGGTTGACGGAAAGCCAGTTGGAGGGAGAGGGACCCTCCTGGAGGAAGGGTTCGTTGTAAGAACCCAGGGCGATGTTGTTGAGCATTTTGCTGCGGAACCGCTTGCCCCGCACCAGCCCCATGGCCTTGACCAGCAGGTGGCCCAGGGGAGTGACACTGTTGTAGGAAGGACTGCCGCAAACGATGAGGCCGGCGATGGTGTCGTCGTATTTTTTGCAGTAGGTTCGAACTTCCAGGGAGCCCATGCTGTGGCCGAAGAGAAAGACGGGCAGTCCCGGATAGGTTTCATGCAAATAGTCGTTGATGGTCTTCAGGTCGGTGATGCAGTTCAGCGGATCGCCTTTGTAAAAGTACCCCAGGTCCTCTTTACTGCGGATGCTGGCGCCGTGGCCCCGCATGTCGTGGATGTAGGCG
>JAFWFI010000002.1 GCA_017515705.1 Bacillota bacterium | reverse complement strand
TACCGGCAGAGCGTCGGAACCTTTCAGAAAATCGAGGACATAAAAAACGTCTCCGGAATCGGAGACGGGAGATTTGAGAAAATAAAGGATAAAATAACGATATAAAAAAAGATCCTTCGCTTCGCTCAGGATGACAAACAGAAATGTCATTCTGAAGCCGAAGGCTGAAGAATCTTCTTCAATCTCCAATCTGTAATCTCCAATCTATAACGCCACTGCCTTGATGGTTTCATTGCCGCTTTCATCCGCTGCATAGAAGGTGTAGGTGCCTCCGTTTTTAATGGCAAAGACGTGGATGCCCAGGGCATTGAGGGTAAAGGGCTTGCCTGCCGTGCCTCCGAGGAATTCCAATGTGGTCAGGTTGCCTTCGGCATAAGCCGTCTTGGCCAGGTTTCCGTCCATGTCCTTTACTTTTACCACCAGGTAATCCCGACCCAGCTGGTTGGTGACCTGGGTGTAGATTTCCGGGGAGGAACCGCTCTTTTTGCGGTTTGCCGCGGCCTCGTTGATCAGTTCCTTGTCCAGGGACAGGGCTGCCTTCATATCCAGCATGCCGCCGGTGCTGACCCTTCCGGTGAGTTCGTCCGTCACCCGGGCGGAGGTCAGGAGAATGCCCGGAATGTCGTCCACGGTGATGTCCTCGTAGTGGGAATACACCGTTGCAGCGGCCGCCGCCACCAGGGGTGTCGCCATGGAGGTTCCGGTCATGAATCCGTAGGTGTTCCCCGGCGTGGTGCTGAGGATGTCCGTCCCCGGCGCAGCGATGTCCACGGAATTCACCCCGTAATTGGAGGTGAGCTCCAGACTGCCGTCGGCAGCCATATTGGCCACGGCGAGGATGTTGTCCAGGTCGTAGGAAGCCGGGTAACTGGGATTCTTGTCGATGTCGCTGCCGGTATTGCCGGAAGCGGTGATAAACAGCATGGAAGAACCGGCGATGGCGCGGTAGAGCGCCTGGTCATTGGCTTCGCTGCACAGGCTCAGGTTGCAGATGGAGGCGCCGTTGTTCTGGGCGTACCGAATCGCGCTGACGATGGAAGCGGTGGAGCCTTCGCCGTCCCTGCCGCCCAGCACCTTCAGGATCATGATCTTGACCTTCGGGTTCAGGGAAGCGCCGGTAATGCCTTTGCCGTTTCCGGAAGCCGCTGCGAGAACGCCGGCCACGTGGGTCCCGTGGACTTCCTGGCCGGATGCCAGCACTTTGTTGTTATTGCCGTAGAAATTCCATCCGTATATGTCGTCCGTGAATCCGTTCCCGTCGTCGTCCTTGCGGTTGCCGGGGATCTCGCCTTCATTTTTCCAGAAAGCGTCCTGCAAATCGGTATGGGTGTAATCGATGCCGGTGTCGATCAGGGCGATGATGATCTCCCGGTCGCTGTCCATGTAGAGTTCGGAAGCTTCCAGGTAGTTGATGTCCATGCCTGCTACTGCCGTCGGCTGGGTTTCAGCGGAGTCTTCCGGCTGGGTTTCGCCGTCCGATGGCTGGTTCAGGGGATTGTCGTATTCCGGATGGGTCTGCCGGGAATCCATTTCAAAGCTGCCGTCGTTGAACAGGCCCCACTGCTTGTTGAAATAGGGATCGTTCGGCGCTTCGGCCCCGGAGGACTCCTCCGACGGGTCTTCGGATTCTGCCATGGTATAGGTGTAATTGGGCTGGACGTAGGCGACGTTTTCTTCTTCCGCCAGGACCGCCAGGTTTTCCGATACTTCCCGGCTGTTCCGGCAGCTCAGCACCTCGTCGGAGCCGTCGGTGTAGGTAACGTAGATTTCATTGTTGGTGTATTCGGAAGGATCCGCCACAGTGACCTGGCCGGGGGCATCTCCCAACCCATTCGGGTCCGGGGAAGCCGGAATGCTTTCCCGCGGGATGTTTTTCCGGATCAGCGCGGTCTGCTCTTCAAGCGCTGCATTGTCCGGAGCGGCCGCCTCCTTGGCCAGGACTTCCCGGCGGACGTCATCACCGATGCTCACGACGGAATCCTCCGCCGTCCGTACCGCTACGGGCGTTCCGCCGTCCGGCGAATCCGGCCGGATTTCGGAGGGAATGACCGTATATCCCGTCACGACCAGGGCAATGAGGCCGAATGCGATCCATTTTCCTGCCCGTCTGTTCTTCATCTTCAATATTCACTCCAATCTATTGATTCTTTCGTCTTCACGTTCTTATCCATCTTGCATTATACCTCATATATGCGGATAAATACAGGAATACCGGCGAAATGTAATATTCTCTTAATGTAGAGCGGGCTCTGCCCCTTGACAGTGGATGGGGAACACACTAAAATGGAAAAACAAAACGATCAGGAAGAAGCGTGAAGTATGAGCATTTTGACACCGGACCTCATTGAAAACTACATCAATTCCCTGTACCGGCAGGAGGACGAACAGCTGATCCGCATGCGCGCGGAAGCGGAACGGCTGCTGGTCCCCATCGTTACCCGGGACATGGAGCGGCTGCTGACGACCCTGTGCAGCCTTCGACGGCCGAAGACGATCCTGGAGATCGGCACGGCCATCGGCTATTCCGCTCTTTGTTTTGCCAAGGCGGCGCCGGAAGCACAGATCATTACGCTGGAAAACCGGGAGCGCTCCGTCCACAAAGCCCGGGCCAATATCCGGGAAGCGGGACTGGAAGACCGGATCCGTGTGATCGAGGGCGACGCCGGGGAGACCCTTGCGCAGGTGGAAGGAATCTTCGACCTGATCTTTATCGATGCCGCAAAGGGACAGTACCGCCGGTTTTTTGACCTCTGTGAAAAGAACATGGCCCCCGGGACGCTGGTGGTTTCCGACAACGTGCTGTACAAGGGAATGCCCTGCGATGAGTCCTATGTTCCCGAGAGGCGGCACAAGACCATTGCCCGCCGGATGGACGAATATCTGTCCTTCCTCACCGCGGACAAGCGGTTCGAAACTTCTTTGCTGGCAATCGGGGATGGAGTTGCAATATCCTACTATAAATGATAAAATATTATGAAACAGTAAAGTGTATGAGCCTATCGATATCATCTGTTATTTCAAAGGAATAAAAGAGAAAAAGGAAGAGAAATGGCAACAAGAAAGAATTCCACCAGGCCATCGAACCGATCCGGCTCAAACCGTCCTCCGGGGGACTCCCGGAGAGCCGATCCCTATCGGTATTATGACGAAAACAGCGCCGCTTACCGGCGTGCCTATACATCCTCATCCGGGCGTTATGACGAACGGTCCCGGTATTATTCAGACGAATACCCGCGGCGGTCTTCTTCCGGATACACTTCCCGTTCCGGCTACGGTGGGGGACGGGATTACGAATACCGGAGCGGGCGGCAGGACCGGGATTACCGGCAGGCCCGCAGCAGCGGTTATTACGGCGGATCTTCCGCCGGCCGCAGCCGGCAGGATCCCAGGCGGCAGGATCCCCGGAGACAGGCTCCTCCCCGAAAGGGAAAGACCTCCGACCGTAACCGCAGGAGAAACGACCCGGGCCGCGGCAAAAGAAGAAGAAAACGTCCCGTACGGATCAAAAAGAGGTTTTACTTCTTCGTCCTTCTGCTGATTCTGATCGTGGCGGTAGGCGGATTCTTCGGAGTCCGGGCGCTGGTGAACAATGTGATTCCCGGATTCATGGACAAGGTGCATCATGTGACCGGAAGCGACAAGATCGACGAGGATACGGAGGTCAAGGAAACCGGCTCCGGTGAAAAGATGAGCGATTACGACAGCGTGACAATGCAGCAGATGATCCTGGACGATCTGGGAACGGAGGACACCCAGCTGAAGGTCATCAACAGCGAGGCGTCAAAAGAAGACGAGGAAACCCAGGAGGGGGAAGACAGCGGTGAAACGGTGGTGGACGAGAACACCATCGACCTGGCGCAGCTGCCCATGGAAGAACGGATCCGGGCGGCGGTGCTGAGCAGCTGGTACATCTCTCCGCTGGGACAGAACCGGGCGACCATCGAGGAATCCTTCGGCGTGCTCAACAAGTATGAGAAATGGGCCGGCGGAATCTACTACCACAAGGGCTTCCCGGACAGCATGTACGTGCGGTATGCCGGAAAGAAAGGCAGCGACGGGATGCCGGGGGACGAAGCTGTATGCACCGAAGTCAGCGTGGCCCTGGAGCAGATCCTTGAGTTCGAGCCGTTTGCCCCCAACGAGAAGTTCGGGACCATGCACAAGGACAACGGGGATTACGGATGGACCGACTATTATTACTCTCTCCTGATCCAGAAAGGGATCAACCTCGTCATCTACTGCGAAGATGACGGCACCGTGAACCAGGAGACCCACATCATCGTACGGCAGGTGAAGTGAGATAGAAGATGAGAGATAGAAGATGGAAGAATTGTTTTAGATACTAAAAAAGAGGCGCTGTCCGACATGGCAGCGCCTTTTCTTTAATCTTCAATCTCCAGTCTCAGGACTCCGGACTCAAGTCTTCTTCACAATACATAATCCAGTTCCTCTTCATTCCGGTCGGAGGAGTCAAACTCCACCAGGTCGTAGATCAGCGGGTCCCGGATCAGGTGCGTCCATACCGTGTGGACCGCTTTCACGAAGCGGGGCTCCAGCCGGACGTCTTTCTCCAGCAGGGGACAGACGTAGGGCAGGTCGCCGGGATAGCGGATCAGATGCAGCACGCCGTCTTCGGTCAGGTGGGGCGCCAGGGGAAAGAACCGGCATTGGAGGGGACGCATTTCCCGTGGACAGGCCGGGGCTGTTTTGCAGCGCACGTAATAAACCTTCCCAAACCAGGATTCCGGGAAGTCATAATCCTCCGCCAGGTCGTAGTCCCAGATCAGCCAGTCTTCCCGGCGGGTAAAGAGCTTTTCCTCCCCGGGAAGCAGGTAGATGATCATGTCTTCCTCTTCACTGGTGCAGCAGGCAGCGCCGCAGAGGGCGCCGCAGTCCGTGGTGAGCGGCGTGATGTAGTTCAGCAGGCGGTAAATCGCTTGATAGGTTCGTTTTTTTATGGTAGTCTTCATGGTAGAGATTGTAACAGAAAGGACGCACCCTGTCAAAGCCCGGCAGGGTCATTCGATAAAGGAGAAGCTATGGCAGAAGTGAAAAGACCGGAGCTGCTGGCGCCGGCGGGAGACCTGGAAAAGCTGAAAATCGCCGTGGAGTACGGTGCGGACGCCGTCTATTTCGGCGGGGAACTGTTCAGCCTGCGGGCGGGAGCGGGAAACCTGTCCGTGGAAGAGATTCGGGAAGGAACAGCGTATGCCCATGACCGGGGGCGGAAGGTTTACATGACCATCAACATCTTCGCCCACAACGAAGACATGGACCGCCTGCAGGACTACCTGAAACAAATCGCGGGCATTCCCATCGACGGCTTCATCGTTTCGGATCCCGGGGTGATCTTTATGATCCGGCGGGAGATTCCGGACGCCCAGATCCATCTGAGCACCCAGGCAAACACCACCAATTACGCTTCCGCCGCCTTCTGGCATGACCAGGGGGTGAGGCGAATCGTCACCGCACGGGAACTGTCCTTTGAAGAGATCCGTCAGATCCGGGACCGGACGCCGGAGGACATGGAGATCGAATCCTTCGTCCACGGCGCCATGTGCATTTCCTACTCCGGAAGATGCCTCCTGAGCAACTTCATGACCCAGCGGGATGCAAACCGCGGGGCCTGTTCCCACCCCTGCCGGTGGAAGTATGCCCTGGTGGAGGAACAGCGGCCCGGGGAATATATTCCCGTGGAGGAAGACGGCCGCGGGTCCTATTTCTTCAATTCCAAGGACCTGTGCATGATCGCCCACATCCCGCAGCTGGTGCAGGCGGGAATCGATTCCTTCAAGATCGAGGGGCGGATGAAGAGCATCTTCTACGTGGCGGTCACGGTGGGCGCCTACCGAAAGGCCATCGACACCTGGCTGAAGGATCCGGACGGATGGACATTTGACCCGGCCTGGATGGAAGAACTCTGCAAGGTGAGCCACCGGGATTTCACCACCGGATTTTACCTGGGAAAGCCCGGCGGGTCCGAACAGAATTACGGCACCAGCAATTACATCAAGGATTATGCCTTCCTGGGGCTGGTGAAAGAATACGACCCGGAGACCGGACTGGCCACCGTGGAGCAGAGAAACAAAATGGTGATTGGGGACCGGGTGGAGATTTTCGGACCGGGCGCGGACTTTTTCGAGCAGGAACTCACCGAAATGTACGACGAAGAAGGGCAGCCCATTGACGCCGCACCCCACGCTCAGCAGATCATCAAAATCCGGATGAAACAGCCGGTCGGACCGTTTTTTATGATTCGGAAAAGATTGCAGATGGGAGATTGAAGATTGGAGATTGGAGGGTATTCTTCCAACTCCCATCTTTTAACTTCTAACTCAAAAAAACCTTGCATTGTCCTTGGGTATTATGTATAATATTCAAGGACATTTTTTGCGCCATAAAAAATGTCCTAAAAAAAACGCACACTCTGCGATTCACAGATGGTGCCCGGAAAGCGGATTTTTCCGGGTAGTCTGGGAGGAAAACAGAGTGGAGGAATAACCAAGGAGGAACTAAAATGGCAATCATCTCAATGAAACAGTTACTGGAAGCTGGCGTGCACTTTGGCCACCAGACCAGAAGATGGAACCCCAAAATGGTAGAGTACATCTTCACCGAAAGAAACGGCATCTACATCATCGACCTGCAGAAAACCGTCAAGAAGATCGACGAAGCGTATGCATTCATGCAGGAAGCCGTTAAGACCGGCCGTCCGATCCTGTTCGTCGGAACCAAGAAGCAGGCTCAGGATGCGATCGAAGAAGAAGCAAAGAGATGCGGCATGTTCTACGTCAACCAGAGATGGCTGGGCGGCATGCTGACCAACTACAAGACCATCAGCGGCCGGATCAAGAGACTCAACGAGATCAAGGAAATGGAAGTGGACGGCACTTTCGAAAAGCTGACCAAGAAAGAAGTTATGAAGCTCAGACACGAACTGGAAAAACTGGAACGGTTCCTGGGCGGCATCAAGGATATGAAGGGCACACCGGCGGCTATGTTCGTTGTTGACCCGAAGAAGGAAAAGATCGCGGTCAGAGAAGCCCGCATCTTAGGCATTCCAATCATCGGTATCGTAGACACCAACTGCGACCCGGACGACGTGGATTACATCATCCCGGCAAATGACGACGCGATCAGAGCCGTCAGACTGATCACCGGCAAGATGGCAGACGCCGTAATCGAAGCGAAGCAGGGCGAACAGCTGGATCCGGGCGAAGCTCCGGCGGAAGAAGCTGAAGAAGAGACCGAAGAATAATCGAAAACACAGTAATTTAAGGAGTGATATAAATGGCTGTAACAGCTGCAATGGTAAAAGAACTGCGTGAAAGAACTCAGGCAGGTATGATGGATTGCAAAAAAGCGCTGGTGGAAACCGACGGCGACATGGATAAGGCAATCGAATTTTTAAGAGAAAAAGGTCTGGCAAAGGCTGCAAAGAAGGCTGGCAGAACAGCTGCAGAAGGCCTGGTAAGAATCGCTTTTTCTGAAGACGGAAAGACTGCTGCGATCGTGGAAGTCAACTCCGAAACCGACTTCGTTTCCAAGAACGAAGAATTCGTTTCCTTCGTGGAAGGCCTGGCAAAGCTGGCATTAACGGCGGAAAGCGACGATATCGAAGCGTTCAAGGCAATGCCGTTTGAAGGCTCCACCGTTGGCGAAGTTCTCACAGACAAGATCGCCAAGATCGGTGAAAACATGTCCCTCAGAAGAATCAAGAAGGTTTCCGGCGACGTGCTGACCTCCTACATCCACGGCGGCGGCAGAATCGGCGTTATCGTAGTCGGCGAAGGCGAAGCGAACGATGCAAACAAGGAAGCATTAACCAACGTTGCGATGCAGGTTGCGGCAATGAATCCGCAGTATGTATCCAGAGACGAAATCTCCTCTGACGAACTGGCTAATATCCGGAACATTACGCTGGAAAGCGCACTGAACGATCCGTTCTCCCTTCCGAAGCCGATCCTGAACGAACTGCTCGACAAGGCGGTTGACGGCGTATGGAGTGCGGAAGATACCGCAACTCTCAAGGAAAAGAGAGAAGACAAGGGCTTCAATTTCAATTATCTGCCGAACTTCATCTCCGAAGAAGGCAAGGCAAAGCTGGCTGAACTCGCAGTTGCCGCAAAGGCGACCATCGCTGAAAACAAGATCTTCAAGGGTCTGGTGGAAGGCCGTGTTTCCAAGCAGCTGAAGGAAATCTGCCTGCTGGATCAGGTTTATGTAAGAGCGGAAGACGGAAAGCAGACTGTAGCCAAGTACCTGGGTTCTGTTGACAAGAACCTGTCTGTCCCGACCGTAGTTCGTTTCGAAGTCGGCGAAGGCATCGAAAAGAAGGAAGAAAACTTCGCGGAAGAAGTTGCGAAGCAGATGCAGGGCTGAGGCCTCTAGGAAAATAATTATAAACTTCGTAGGAAGGTGGTGGTTTTGTCCATTTTTCAATGGGTTCGGCTGATTAATGAAATCTACTGATATCCATAAAATGTCGCAAAATACCATAAAATATCGCACCCCATGGGTCAGACGATGGGTCAGGCGATTGGGTCAAAAGATTTGACCCAAAAATTAATAGTTATAATCAATTTTAGATGTATAACATACTGTTTCTTACAGAACAAAAAAGCAGTTCATTTGGACTGCTTTTTTTTATGAGTAAGGCCAGGTAGGGTTGTCATACAGCTAATAGTTTTTGATATTGGATATTATGTGTGAGGGCAGGATTAAATACCTGTCCTTTTTATTTTGGGTAGCATTTGCCCCAGGACTGTGAGGAGAGATTAGGATGAGCGAAGAGATCTATCAGAAAACATGCGTTATAGAAGAATCTTTAGAGCAATTGATCAAAGTTCAAACTGAAACTGCAAAAGAATACTGTTTAGGATGCATTCATATTGATATGTGCTGCTGGTATCCCTCTAATGATTGTTCGTTCAGAGAGATTATGGACTATGATCATCGGGCAGGTCGATGGATTCCGACCACGGAAGGGCTTCCAAGGGATGGAAAAAAGAAACTGGTTACGTGCATATCTTCTGTGGGAGGAATCAGGCGTACTGATTCAGCCAGCTATAAGGACGGGCATTGGCATGGATCCGGACCTATGGTTAAAGTGATTGCCTGGATGGATCCGCCTGACCCATACATGGGATGAATTGTAATCGTTTGGAGGAATTTATCCGCATAAGCGATATTCCTTTGAGGGCGTTAAGGTTCCTATATACTTTACGGCTCCCTCTTTCGAGGAATACGGATACATAAATACAAGAAGAACGGGGGTGTGACATGTCTGTTTTTAGGGTCGAGAAAAACAAAGGGTACACGGTGATGAGCAATCATCATCTTAGGAATAAAAACCTTTCCTTAAAGGCAAAAGGCTTGTTGTCTCAAATGCTTTCTCTTCCGGAGGACTGGGACTATACACTTGCAGGGTTGGCTAAGATCAATAAAGAAAAGATTGATGCCATACGGGCAGCGATCAGAGAATTAGAAGAAGCCGGATACATTACGAGAGTTCGTGAACGTGACGAAAAAGGACGTCTTCGTGGAACGGACTATGTTATCTACGAGTATCCACAAACAGCTGATGGTTCTATATCAGAAGAACCTATATTGGAAAATCCAATGTTGGATAATCCAACGTTGGAAAAACCTACGTTGGATAATCCAACGCAATTAAATAAAGATAAACAAATTAAAGAAGAACTAATTAAAGATTCTAATCCTATCCCCTCCGGGAAGAGGAATCGAATGGAAGGGGGTGTGGAATACAAAGAGTATGAGCACCGGATCAAAAAGAATATCTCTTACGACATTCTTCTTCAGGACAAGAGAATCGATCAGAGCCTTGTCGATGAAATAGTGGAGTTGATTCTTGAAATTCTGTGCTCAAGAAGAAAAACCATTCGAATCGCCGGGGATGATTATCCGGCGGATCTAGTAAAAGAACGGTTATTAAAGCTTAATAGCGAGCACATGCGTTATGTTCTGGACTGTATGGCGGAGAACACTTCGCAGGTTCGGAATATCAAGCAGTATCTAAAGGCGGTCATTTTTAACGCACCGTCTACCATTGATAATTATTACCGGTCAAAGGTTTCCTACGATCTCAAAAGCGGGAACTTGACGTGACCGGTGGAAGGAGGAATCTATGCGAAACAAAAGGAAGACATTTAGGCTGATAGTTATGATGACGATGGCCCTCGTATTGACAGCAGGATCTGCTGTAACATCCTCGGCAGCGTCTTTTTCGGACGTGGCGGATAACGCCTGGTACAAAGCTGATTTGGATGAGATGGTTCAAACCGGCCTTGTAAGGGGATACTCAGACGGCACCTTCAAACCCAATAAAGAAGTGACGTTTCTCCAACCTTAGAAGTATTTTTTTCCGAGGATGAATTAGAGGCGTACTACCAGGTAATCGATGCAATGATAGAATCATCACAAACAAACAAAAAATAACTGTAGCTAAATGTCAAACAGAAGGTGGCTGCATGGTGTTCTTCGTGGCTTGTAATGAGCTAACCGTTTTTCGTTTTTTATATGAAATAGATGATTGCTCTTATATTGCTAAAAGCGATAAAATGTGTTATTATACTTGAAGTAAGAAGATATTTAATTGTTCAGAATTGTTTAGAATTAGAGGTGACAAAATGTCAAGAACTGCTACAAGAACAACAAGTGTTTACACTCGTGTTGATCCCGAAACGAAGGAGCAAGCTGAACGGATCCTGAACCAGCTTGGTATCCCAATGTCAAATGCTATCGGTATGTTTTTAAAACAAATCGTTATGCATCGGGGTATCCCTTTTGAGATGAAAATCCCTGCTGCGATACCGTTATCGATAGGCGAGATGACAAAAGAACAGTTAGATGCCGCACTGCAGGCCGGAATGGATGATATTGATGCAGGGCGTGTCATTTCTGCGGAAGAAGTGGAGTCTGAAATAAAGGGGTTGTATGCAGAATGAAGGTAGTATACACCCACTCAGCAAAAGAAGATCTTAAAAGAATATACCAATATATTCTTTATGAATTATCAGCACCAATCGCCGCTCAGAATACATCGGATAGAATAATGGATAGCATACGCTCTTTGAACACAATGCCCGAGAGGAATCCGCTGTATAAAGAGGAGCCTTGGTATAGTCGGGGTGTTCGATTCATTAGTGTGAGAAACTATCTGGTATTCTATACCATAGATTCCAAATCAGACTGTGTTTATATAGTTCGTATCGTGTACGGAGCTAGAGATATATCTCGCCAGTTAGAAGAAGTATTGGGTTAATCGTTGTCTTTGGAACATGATTACTTAATGACACAACCGGCATTACTGCACGCTAAAACAATAGCGTGTTTTTCTATGTCTTAATCTGAGTATACAAAGTGAGGACATAGGTAAAGAAAGGAATAGGTTTAGATCCGAATAAACTGATCCGGGTATCTGAGTTTGTCAATGGCAAGAAAAGGGCTTGTCAATAATCGCAGCCAATTTGTCATCGAAAAAAAAGCATTTGTCAACGAACCTGATAGAGCTTGTCAAGATAGCTTAATAGGACAGAACTTGCGAAAAACGCTCCAGGATTTGGCGAAAAACCGGCGGCAGTAAAAGAAAGGCCGTCATATTTTCGCCAAAAATTGCTGATCTTTTGAAAATACTGGAGGTTCAAAAGTCAGCAAACGGGAGCGTTTTTCATTCTGCCCTATGCAAAATAGGGCAGCTCCCTAATTTGCCAGGCAAATCAGGAACCCTAGACCTGCCCTATTTTGCCGGGTGCGCTAACCACCCCCCAAACCCCCAGGTGCCTGCCGTAAAAGAATGTCCACCGGACACTCTTTTATCGCCGGGCAGAGCTTCGCTCGAATACCGAGAGCGAAAACAAAGTACTCATAACGGTAATTCGGCTCGCTCGAGTCATACGACAAAAAATAGTACGTCGTATGACGGGGGCGATGCCCCCAAGGGATCCACCGGATCCCTTTTTTCTTTTGGAGTTAATCCTTCGTGGGCAATCATTGCCCATAAAACTGCGAGGGCACCATTGCCCGGAAAGGATGGAACTATGGCGTACAAGAAGAATCTTTCGCCCGAGGAAATAAAGCAGCGGGCGGAACAAAAGAAAGAGCAGATCAAAAGCGCACTGAAGGATATCGAGGAAAATGTCCCCCTTGTTTTTACATCAGAGCGGTACCGCAATTTCCTGGATGTGATGTCCCGGTTTCATAATTACTCCGTGAATAATACCATGCTGATCAGCATCCAAAATCCCGGAGCGACTTATGTCGCAAGTTTCAGATCCTGGAGGGATGATTTTGAGCGGACCGTCAATAAGGGAGAAAAGGCGATCCGGATCCTTGCTCCCTCGTTTAAGAATGTGACAAAAAGACAAAGCCGTCTGGATCAAAACGGAGATGTGATCTTAAGTGAGAACGGAGAACCGGAAACAGAGGAGAAAGCGATCCGTATCATATCTAAATTCGTATTGGTTCCGGTCTTTGATATTTCCCAGACCAGCGGGAAAGAACTCCCTGTCCTCACTGAGGAGCTGACCGGAGACTCTCCGGAAGCACGCCATCTTTTGGAAGCGGTAGAAAAGGTTTGTCCGATCACGATCCATTATAAATCGCCTCAGGAGGACAGAGTACTGGGCGAAGCATATGGTTACTATGATCTAAGTGATAACACGATCACGGTGAACAGGAATCTTTCAAACGATCAAAAGGCAAAAACGCTGATACACGAATTTGCTCACTCAGTGCTGCATTGTGGCGATTTGGCTGAAGATAAAGACCGATCAACAAAAGAGATCGAAGCGGAATCCACTGCTTACGTGGTATGCAGGCACTTTGGCCTGGACACTTCGGATTACAGCTTCACCTATGTGGCCGGATGGGCCGGCGGGAAAAAGCCGGAGGAGCTGAAGGCTATTTTGGGCAGCATCCAGGAATCCACGGGTAAGATCATTACGGAATTGGAGTCGGAGGTTGATGAGATCCGTGAAAGAGAGGCCCTGAAGCCGGATACAGCCCTTTTAGCTGAGGACGACTTTGAATTTTGATCTGGGGAGGTCTTAATCGCTTTTCACGTTTTCGGGCTAAAGATAATTGAAATAACCATCGTTATTTGTTGGAGTGAAAACAGATGTTAATAGAGTAATGTATCTTGATAAGTACTGTTCACTATTAAATCGTGGTTTAATTTTGAAAGAAAGACTCACCAGTCTCTTTTGTGATTGACAAACATGGATGAATATAGTATTCTATAAAAAAAGAAAAGTCTATATAAACAGAATAGCTATCGTTTATTCCTTAAAACTCAAAAGGGGGTATTGCAGTGAGAACAATTAGTATGATTATACGAAGCAGATTGTTGATATTTATGTTGGGACTGTTTTTATGCGGGAGCATGATTTGGGCAACTACGGAAAGCGTTTACGCGGCAAATCCTGTAAAAACCACGATCCCGACGTTTAAAGTCACCCTGAACGGCACGACGATCCAGAACGAGTACAGTCAATATCCGCTTATTGTTTACCGGGATATCACTTATTTCCCCATGACCTATTTTGATTGTCGGTTTTTGAGCGTGGAAACGGATTGGCAAGGGAACCAAAAGGGTCTTTTCGTCGGGAAGTCCGATGTTCGTGGAGCTTACACTCCCTATACTCAGAACAAAAAGAATAACCGCAGCAATCAGGCGACAGTGGTCAATTTTCCGGTCACCATCAACGGCAAAAGTATTAACAACGCCAAGGAACCGTACCCGCTATTGAATTTCCGTGATGTGACCTACTTTCCAATGACCTGGCGGTTTTGTGTGGATGAATTCGGGTGGGAATACAGTTTTGACAGCAAGAACGGACTGGTGATCCGGTCCTCGGATAAAGCGGTGGACTCTTCCGGGGCATTGCCAAAT
Source organism: Bacillota bacterium (assembly GCA_017515705.1). Taxonomy (GTDB): domain Bacteria; phylum Bacillota; class Clostridia; order Peptostreptococcales; family Anaerovoracaceae; genus RUG14258. The sequence goes on along the minus strand of JAFWFI010000002.1, from coordinate 4,810 downwards.
AAGATCGCGAGTCCATATCTCGGCGAAGCAGTGACTATGGATGAAGAAAACGCCTATTACATGGATAAAAATGGCCAAATCATCCGGATGCCGCTGGAAAAAATCATGAAGGGAAGGAACGCATCTATCTCCGAAGGAAATCCGATGTATCAGGTTCCGAAAAACACCTACAGTGATAATTACTGCCAGCCGGTGTTTTACGATTCGTATGGAAAGAAGTATCTTTGGTTCAACACCGGCGGAGGCGTGATGGGCAGCCGATACTGGTTGGAAATGGATCCGGCGGAGTTTAAGGTATGCAATTCTTCTCAACAAGAGTATTTTGAGATATGGGGGCGGGAATTCACCTTCTGGTCCGGAGGAACCCCCGGCCCGAATAACCTGTCCTGGAAAAATGATTCCGGAGAATGGAAAAACCTGGGGAATCCAAACTATATCTATGGTTGGGACTGGGAAGTGAGCTCGGAATCTTCCGGAGGTTCAGTCAAGCATGCCCTCTGGTATGATGGCGGATATTATGTTTACACCTTGGGATTTGATTATACCGATTACTACTGGGAAGGTTCAAAAGCGCCTGATGAAGAATTGTATTCCCGGACCACCGGCATCGTACGGGTCGACATCCGGGATAATACAACAGAGAGGATCAGTCCGGCGAATCAACGTGTGAGGAATTTCATTGCAGAAATGAAGACCGGGAAAATCTATTATCAGGCCGGTGGGAACTTCTATGTTTATGATACCTCTTCCGGGAGTAATGAGGTTTATGCGAGCGCAGGAAAGGAATTTGACGCTTTTGCCGTTGCAGATGGGACTGTCTTCGTAGTGAGCGGATATAATCCAATGAAAGAGAAGAGTGAGGGGACTTTAGCCATTCTCCAGCGGGACGGCAGTTTGAAAACAATCAATGAAGTGTATCGGTGGCAGAACATGTCGGAGAAAACAGACCTGTTTACCGGGGAGAAATACCTGGTGGTATCCTGTCAGGATGTGGCGGGAGCACCGTATCATCTTGTAGTGCTGGATAAGAACGGAAATGTTGTTCTTAAAAACAGTGATATCACAACTCCGAATAATGCAGCTGTCAGCAAAGGAACGATCTATTACTACAACAAAAACACTCAGAGGATCTGCGGAGCGAAACTTTAGTTTGGCAATCGGTTTGCTATAGAAGGGGAAATATGAAGCCAAACCGTTGTGAGGAAAGGAGGAATTTTTAAAGGGCTGATGAAGAGGATGTCACGATTGAGATCTAGAACTGAAATCGACGCATCCAATCAAAGAGATGCTTCGTTGGACGCACTTAGGATCACAGCAACCTTTTGTGTTGTTTTACTTCATGTAAGTGCCAAAGTCTGGGTGAAAGAACCCGTCGGATCAGAGTCATGGATAACGGCAACGTTCTTTGATAGCCTGGTCCGATGGTGCGCCCCGGCCTTTGTGATGATCAGCGGAAGCTTGCTGATGGGCTCCGATAAGCCAGCCCGTGTCAGGGAACGGTTTCTTAAAATCGTACTGCTTTACGTGGTTTGGTCGGGGTTCTATAGTTTGATCGATTGGTCAGAGACTGGAGATTGGGGACACGCTTTGAAACATTTCGTTGAAGGGCATTATCATTTGTGGTATCTGTACATGATTGGCGGGATGTTCTTGATACTGCCATTATTGAAGTTATTGGCGAAAAAGAAGGAATACCTTCAGTATTATGTGGTTTTAGCCGTATTGTTCAACTTCCTTTTTCCTCAGGTGATACAGGTTATATCTCTTTATTCTCGAAGCTGGTACCGGATTTTGGAGTTTGCCTTCCAGGAAGTAGGGGTAAATGCTGTTTTGGGATACAGCGGATATTTTGTGCTTGGGTATCTATTGTATCACTATGGGGTCTCAAGGCGGGATCGACTGATCATGTATTTGTTTGGTATAGCCGGAGTGGCTGTGACCTTTCTAGGGACTAAATACTACACAGAAACGACATTGAAGCTTCAGGAAGTGTTTTTCAGCAACTTCACGATCAATGTTCTGGCCACCAGTATTGCTGTATTTGTTTTATTCAAGCAATGGGATGTGCCGCAAAGGTGGGGTAAGCATCTTCGAACGTTCTCAGGTTACTGCTTAGGCATATATCTGATCCATCCGATCGTATTGGAGGCTCTGGAACTCTATGATCCTTATCTCCCGGAGCAAATCATACTCAGAACACTGATAGCCTTTGTGTTGTCTGCTATTATTACTCGGCTTTTGAAAATGATCCCGGTGATCAAGAAGAGTGTGACATGAAACGATGTAACAACAGTGTAATACTATTGTAATAGAACAAATGTTGACGAGAAATGCCATCGGTTATACAATAAATCTATCAATATAGATTATAAATGACAAGGGGAAACCCGGGAAAGGAGATCGTTATGATAAAGTGGAAGAGAGGCGCTGGATTGGCGTTGGCGGTGGTGATGACGCTAAGCCTGATAGTGACAGGGCTGACGATTTCGGCATATGCAGACACGGAACAAGGTAAATGCGGTGTCACTTCACTACTTACTTTATCAGCAGAACCGACTGAATATTCTGAACTTAAAACAGAAAATGTGAAGTTGGGATATTACGAAGGAAGTGTTGTCCGTCCGGTTGCGGATTCACCGGTCCAGTGTGCTGTTTTGCCGGCAGGCGGGAAACTGTCGATCGATGCGGAAGCAGATGTGACGTATCAAGTTCGAGTCAAAGAACATGTTCTGGATGGAGCAGGAGAATATTATGTGGGGAGCTACGACGCGATTCTGCTCTCTGATAACGTGCTGACAAAAGACGGATCCATCGTTTTTAGCCGGGACATCAAGGATCCGGCAGGCACTAAATTAAAAGGGAAAATCGCTTTTGGATTGCCGTTGGATCTTTCCCTGCAGCACTATGAAAACTATAAAAACCTTCTATATGAGATCCGGATCTACGCCTCCAAAGATTCCGACACGAATACAAAGGAATCTGCCGTCGTGTACTGCAGGGTGGAGGATAGTGAAACGCCGATGGATGAAGAAAACCTTGTCAAACGATTCACCGATGTGCCGGCAGATGCCTGGTATCGAGGAAACGTGAATATCGCCTGCAGGCTGGGCCTGATCAACGGCCGGACAGCGGTGACCTTTGTGCCGGATGGAAATCTGACCTATGCGGAAGCCGTGAAGCTGGCGGTCTGCATGCACCAGAAATATACTGAAGGGGAAGTGAGCCTGTCAAACGGCACACCGAACTGGTATGACAGTTACGTTGCATATGCCAAAGAAAAGGGGATCATCGATAAAGACTACGACTGGAATGCTATGGCGACCCGGGCAGGGTATGTGGAGATCTTTGCCAAAGCATTGCCGGAAGAGGCTTTTTCTGTAAAAAATGACGTCAAAGACGGAGCAGTGCCGGATGTGGCAATGGATCATCCTCAGGCGGATGCCATCTACAAGCTCTACCGGGCGGGGATCCTGAACGGGAATGACAAGGAAGGCAGCTTCAAGCCGGACAACAGTATCCGCCGGTGTGAAGTGGCGGCCATTCTCACCCGGATGATGGATCCGGACAGCAGGGTGAATGTATCCCTGTAAAATGAAGTCGAAAATGTAGCTTTCGTATAAAGAATGGGTTGTTCTACGATCAGGGGAGCATTCCCCTTGGCGTAGAAAAAAACAGTAAAAAAGCCGAAAACCGTTGGAATTCCAACGGTTTTCTCTGGTATCGCCAAGGGGAGTCGAACCCTTTGTTAGGAAAATATAGGCTAAATGCTATTAAATGGTAGGGAGAAATTCAAGCCAGAAAAGGCCTGAAAACCGCATAATACCAACGGTTTCGGGATTTATTGGCCAGTCACACTCTGGATGATAATTACAGGGAAAAGGAGGAAAATGCAGCCTTTTTCCGGAGTGTGTTCGCGGTGTGTTCAAAACCGCCTAAATAATTGCAGGGAATAATATTCTGTAAATACATTTAATGGGATTTATCTGGCGGGACAGCGAATTGGCGATACAACAATATGCGCTTGCAAATGCAAGCATTTTATGGTATCATAGTATCCGGAAGGAAGGTGATATCTGTGGCAAATACAACAGCTGTTTATGCGCGTATCAACACTAACCTAAAAGAAAATGCAGAGGGTATACTTGCAAAGCTTGGCATCACTCCATCGGCAGCTATCCAGATGCTATATAGCCAGATCGTTCTCCAAAATGGAATGCCATTTGATCTTCGGATCCCTACAGCTCGTCCGGTGGCGGCAGGTTCTCTTACACGTGCGGAATTGGATGCTGAACTGATGAAGGGCTTTGAATCGCTGAAAGCGGGTGAAGTCATTTCTGCAGATGATGTCGAGGCTGCACTTAATAAGGAGTTCGGCATATGAGTTATAGCATCGGTTATTCTCCGGAGGCTTATGAGGATCTGCGCTCGATATATAACTATATTGCTCTTGATCTTCTTTCTGCAGCAAATGCCAAAAGCCAGATAAAGCGATTAGGAAAAGCGATTCGAGGGTTGGATACTTTTCCTGAAGGGCATACACGAGTCGACTGGGAACCATGGTCCTCTCTGGGAATGCGCTATCTTCCGGTCGATAATTATATTGTATATTACTTAACAGATAATGAGTCGATGACAGTATTGATCGTTAGAGTATTCTACAGTGGCCGAGATGTTAAGGATATTATTCAAAGTGATAATAATACTAAGGAATAGATAGTATTGAAGGATTGATGCAAGTTGATTTGAATGCAGAAAATAGAAACATCTAAATCGATAGACAGATCCTAAGTGAAATTGGATTCAACGCGAG
>JAFWFI010000016.1 GCA_017515705.1 Bacillota bacterium | reverse complement strand
TCCGGAGAAGAGATACATTTCCAGCGAATCCCCCATCGGCAAGCAGCTGGTGGGCAAACGGGTGGGCGACAAGGCCCAGATCGATATTCCGGACGGGGCGACCATCCGGTTCGAGATCCTGGAGATCTACAAACGGGAACTATCGTAAGAATTGCCGCATTCCCGAAACCTAAAATGGTGAAAGTATAAAACAGAATAGGAGAGAAAACCATGTCAGAAATCACTTACAGGACTATTGACGAAAATATGCCGGAAGTACTGAGAGTTCGGAGAGAAAAGCTGTTCAAGCTGCAGGATGACGGAAGGAACCCCTTCGAAATCGAAAAGTATGACGTCACCGCTTTCAGCGTTGGCATCAAGGAAAACTTCGAAGAATATGAAGGAAAAGAAGTTTCCCTTGCGGGCCGTATCATGGCCAAGAGAAGAATGGGGAAAGCGTCCTTTATCGACCTCCAGGACCGGGACGGCCGGATCCAGGTTTACGTCCGGAAGGATGAGATCGGCGAAGAGGAATACAGCTATTTCATCACCTACGATATCGGCGATATCGTCGGCATCAAGGGCGACGTATTCAAGTCCAAGACCGGTGAAGTCACCATCAAGGCTCACAGCGTGCTGCTCATGAGCAAGTCCCTGCAGGTGCTGCCGGAGAAATTCCACGGCCTGACCGACACCGAGATCCGTTACCGTCAGCGGTACGTGGATACCATCGTGAATCCGGAAGTCAAGGAAGTATTCCTGAAGCGGACCCAGATCATCAAGGGCATCCGGGAATTCATGGACGGCCGGGGCTTCCTGGAAGTGGAAACACCGATCCTGGACACCATCGCAGGCGGCGCGGCGGCCAGACCGTTCATCACTCACCACAACACGCTGGACATCGACATGTACATGAGAATCGCCAATGAGCTCTTCCTGAAGAGACTGATCGTCGGCGGATTCGACAGAGTGTATGAAATGGGCCACATGTTCCGGAACGAGGGTATGGACCCCAAGCACAATCCGGAATACACAGCGATCGAAATGTATCAGGCTTATGCCGACTATAATGATATGATGGAACTGACCGAGAGCCTGGTGGAATACCTGTGCGTCAAGGTCAACGGCACCACCAAGATCAACTACCAGGGAACGGACATCGACTTCAAGACCCCCTGGAAGAGAGCTACCATGGTGGAAATGGTCCGGGATTATGCTGGCGTGGACTTCGACAAGATCCTGACGGACGAAGAAGCCATTGCGGTATGTAAGGAACGGGGCATAGAAGATGCGGAAAAGATGAACCGGGGCAAGGCCATCGCAGCCTTCTTCGAAGAATACTGCGAAGACCACCTGGAACAGCCGATCTTCATCACCCAGCATCCGGTAGAAATCTCCCCGCTGGCCAAGAGAAACCCGAAGGATCCGGCGATGACGAACCGGTTCGAAGCGTTCGCAAACGGCTGGGAAATCGCCAATGCCTTCTCCGAACTGAACGACCCCATTGACCAGAAGCTGCGGTTTCTGGATCAGTTAAAGGAAAGAGAAGCCGGGGACGATGAAGCCCACATGATGGACGAAGACTTCGTCAATGCCATCGAAGTCGGCCTGCCGCCCACAGGCGGTCTGGGCGTCGGCGTGGACAGAGTCATCATGCTGCTGACCAACCAGCCGTCCATCCGTGACATCATCCTCTTCCCGACCATGAAGCCCCTGGATAAGGGCGGCGTCAACGCAGCGGCCAACGCCAAGATGAAGGCGGCCTTAGCGGAACAGGCGAAGATCAAACTCGACCTGTCCAAGCTGAAGATCGAACCGCTGTTTGAAGACATGATCGACTTCGACACCTTCTCCAAATCCGATTTCCGGATCGTCAAGGTGAAGGACTGCGAAGCGGTGAAGAAGAGCAAGAAACTGCTGAAGTTCGTGCTGGACGACGGCTCCGATGAAGACCGGGTGATCCTGTCCGGCATTCACGAATACTATGAACCGGAAGAACTGATTGGCAAGACCTGCGTGGCCATCACCAACCTGGAACCCAGAATGATGATGGGCATCGAATCCCGGGGCATGCTGATTTCGGCGGTTTATGAATACGACGGTGCAGAAGGGCTGAACCTGCTGATGGTGGATGATTCCATCCCGGCGGGCGCAAAGCTGTACTAAACACAGACCGGATGAGGCGGTGCGAAGGCACCGCCTCTTTTTATGGACAAAAGAAGACCCCGCACATCGGTGCGGGGTCGTTGTATTTCAGGAATCCTATTGATATCAGCCGGCTGCGAACCCGGTGATGTACCGGTAAATGAAGGTCACGATCTGAGCCCGCGTACATCCGTCGTAGGGGCAGAAGGTAGTGGCCGTGACCCCGGTGGTGATGTTGTTCTTCACCGCGAAGATCACCGGGGCATAGAACCAGTCGCCGGACTTAACGTCCGTAAAGGGGTTGCTGACGACGACCGCCGGTTTTCCCTTCATGGCGTACAGGAAGGTGACCACCTGGCCCCGGGTTACCGTGTCATTGGGGCTGAAAGTGGTGGGCGAGGTGCCCTGGGTGATACCCTTTTCCACCGCCCACATCACTGCCTTGTAGAACCAGTCGCTGCTCTTGACATCCGAGAAGGGACACTGGGTGATGGTGGGCTCCGGCTTGCCCTGGGAGTTCCACAGGAACATGACGGTCTGGGCCCGGGTGCAGGTGTTGTTGGGGCTGAAGGTGGTGGCGGAAGTGCCGCTGGTGATTTTGGACGTAACGGCAAAATCCACATAGGGGTGGAACCAGTCGCTTTCCGATACATCGGTAAAGTTCTTGGAAGGACAGTCGTGGAGCCATTTGGCGTACAGGGTGAAGCTGGAATTCACCGGAGTGCTGAAATCGTAAGGCGTTCCGGTGCAGGCTGCATCCTTGTACCAGCCGCCGAAGATCCAGCCGCCGGCAGTGGGCGGGGTCGGTTCGGTTACCGTGCCGCCGGCTCCGACAACGGAGTTGCCCGGCGCCTTGCCGTAGCCCTGGGTGTTATAGCTTACCGTATAGACCGCGCTGGCCTGTTTCGTCCATTTGGCGTACAGGGTGGTGTTCCCGGTGATGGCATCGCTGGTGAATACATGCTGATGCCCGGTGCAGTCGGGGGTGTAAAACCAGCCGCCGAAGAGCCAGCCTGTCTCGCTGGGATCGGTCACTGCCTTCGCATAGTCGCCCGGCTTTACGGTTTGGGCAGCCGGCGTCGTTCCGCCGTGACCGTTCAGGTCAAAGGTGACGGTATAACCTTCTCCAAAGGTCACGCTTTTTGCCTGGGCCGTTCCGGACGCGTTGGTGATGGTCCAGAAATCGGTGGCAGAGGCATAATAGGTGTCCAGAGTCAGTTTTTTGACCTGAGCCCCCTGCGGATCAACGATTGAAGTGGGTGCCTGGATCCGGAACGCCTCCGCGGCGCTTCCGGTATACTTGGAAATCGCACAGCCCACGGCTTCTCCGGTGGCTGTGAAACTGCCGCCGGTCATTAACAGGTAATTCTGTGCATTAAAGCCGAAGGAGCCGGTTCCGGTTCCGGTGGCTGTGATCTGGCCGCCGGTGATTTCCGCGTCATATTGAGCATCCAGGCCGATCCTTTTTCCCTTCGCTTCCACCTCGCCGCCGGTCATCCGGAAATAAAGGGCGTTGATGCCGACAGCTGCGGAGGTGTCTTTCCTGCCGGTCCGCAGGATTCCTCCGGTTATATTGACCGTATAAGGTCCGACAATGCCTCTGCCAATCAGCATGGTACCGCCGGTTTGGATATAGTAGGAGTTGGTGGCGGAATTCCAGGTGTTGATGCCCCCGCCGACGGTGATGTAGGCCGGTTTCGAGATTTCCAGTTTCTTGCCGTATTCCACGTCGCCCCAGATATGGACTTCACC
>JAFWFI010000153.1 GCA_017515705.1 Bacillota bacterium | reverse complement strand
TCGCCGACCATGCGGACACGGCGGTCCGGATCCCCATGGGAAAGGAAGTGAACCTTCGCTCCCTGAACCTGTCCAACTCCGCCGCCATTATATTATATGAAGCGCTGCGGCAGCAGGGATTCCCGGGGCTTTATTAGCTGGAAGCTTGGAGCTTGGGGATTGAAGGCATACAGCGATAATAACGGATGCCGGAGTATCCGAACAATGATTGTTAAAATATTATTTTTTGTACGTACTTTCATTTTTACTGTTCAATACCCCTTGTATTTATGATATAATATTATGGTAAGCGTGGAAGTATCCACAGACAATTTCATGAACTATTTACAGGAGGATTTTTCAATATGAGCGTTAAAGTTGGAATCAACGGATTTGGCAGAATCGGAAGAAATGCATTCAAGGCATACATCGAGAAGAACCCGGATTTTGAAATCGTGGCCTTAAACGACCTGACCAGCCCGGAGACCCTGGCACACCTGCTGAAATACGACAGCTGCTTCGGCAAGTTCGACGGCACCGTAGAAGCGAAGGAAGATGCCATCGTGGTTAACGGCAAGGAAATCAAAATCCTGTCGGAAACGGATCCGGCTCAGCTGCCCTGGAAGGAAATGGGCGTTGAAGTCGTGCTGGAATCCACCGGCCGTTTCACCGATCGGGAAGGCGCATCCAAGCACATCGAAGCAGGCGCCAAGAAAGTCGTTATCTCTGCTCCCGCAAAGAATGAAGACATCACCATCGTAATGGGCGTAAACGAAGAGAAATACGACCCGGCTGCGCACAACATCATCTCCAACGCATCCTGCACCACCAACTGCCTGGCACCTTTCGCCAAGGTTCTGGATGCAGAATTCGGCATTGAAAAAGGCCTTATGACAACTGTTCATTCCTATACAAACGACCAGAAGATCCTGGATCTGCCCCACAAGGACCTGAGAAGAGCCCGTGCGGCAGCTTTATCCATGATCCCCACCACCACCGGTGCGGCAAAAGCCGTTTCGCTGGTACTGCCCCAGCTGAAGGGCAAGCTCAACGGCATGGCCATGAGAGTTCCGACCCCGACCGTATCCGTAGTGGACCTGGTATGCGAACTGAAGAAAGAAGCGTCGGCGGAAGAGATCAACGCCGCTATGAAGAAAGCCGCTGAAGGCGAAATGAAGGGCGTTTTAGGTTATTGTGACGAACCGCTGGTATCCATCGACTTCAAGCAGGATCCCCGGTCCTCCATCGTAGACGCACTCTCCACCATGGTCATCGACGGGAAAATGGCGAAGGTCGTTTCCTGGTATGACAATGAATGGGGTTATTCCAACAGAGCCATCGACCTGATCGACTACATCATCAAAAAAGGTCTGTAGGCAAAATGAATGAAAGAGGATTCCGCACCCCGGACGAGGTGCGGATTTCTTCCGTTATTCCGCTGATATTCAGAAGAGGTACAAATGAAAAAGACAATCAAAGACATCAATGTAAAAGGAAAGTATGTATTCGTTCGGTGCGACCTGAACGTGCCGAGAAAAGACGGAGTCATCACGGATGACAAGCGGATCCGGGCGGCGCTGCCCACGATCCAGTACCTGCTGGGCAAGGGCGGCCGGCTGGTGCTCTGCTCCCATATGGGCAGACCCAAGGGCAAGGTCGATCCGGCGCTTTCCCTGAAACCCGTAGCGGCCCGGCTGACCCACCTGCTGGGACAGGATGTTCCGCTGGCGCAGGATGTCATCGGTGAAGACGCATGGCGGCTTCACGACCAGTTGCAGGACGGACAGGCGATGCTGCTGGAAAACGTCCGGTTCCATCCGGAAGAAGAAAAGAACGACCCTGAATTTGCGAAAAAACTGGCGGAATTCGGCGAGTTCTTCGTTATGGACGCATTCGGCGTCTCCCACAGAGCCCACGCTTCCACAGCGGGCATTTCCGAGTACCTGACCACCGTGGCGGGCTTCCTGATGGAAGACGAGATCAAGCATCTGGGCGAGGCCCTGGAAAACGTGGACCGTCCGTATACGGCAATCATGGGCGGCTCCAAGGTCAGCGACAAGATCCTGCTGATCGAAAACATGATCAGCAAGGTTGATGCCCTGATCATCGGCGGCGGCATGGCCTACACCTTCATCAAAGCCCTGGGAGGCAGCATCGGGAAATCCCTGTGCGAAGAGGATATGGTGGACCTGGCCAAGGACATCATCAAAAAAGCGGAAGCGGCCGGCGTCAAGCTGATGCTTCCGGTGGACACCGTGGCAGCGAAGGAATTTGCCAATGATTCCCCGTCTGAAGTGGTGGATATCATGAAGATCCCCGAGGACGAAATGGGCCTGGATATCGGACCGAAGTCCGAAAAGATCTTCGCAGAACAGATTTCCCATTCCAAGACCGTTGTCTGGAATGGGCCTATGGGCGTATTTGAAATGCCGAACTTTGAATCCGGCACCCGCTGCATTGCCGAGGCAATGGCGGAATGCTCGGGCAAGACCATTGTCGGCGGCGGCGACAGCGGCGCGGCAGTGGCTCAGTTCGGACTGGAAGACAAGATGCTGCTGGTTTCCACCGGCGGCGGCGCATCCCTGGAATTCCTGGAAGGCAAGCAGCTTCCGGGTGTGGTATGCATTGAGGAAAAGGAACGGATCCCCTTCATCGCCGGCAACTGGAAAATGTACAAGACCATTGAAGAGGCGAAGAAGTTCGTGGAAGAGTTCAAGACGATTTACCGGAAGGAAGAAGTGGAAGTGGGCCTGATCGTGCCGTACCTCCAGATTCCGATCGTGAAGGAACTCACGGAAGGCACCGGCATCCGTGTGGGCGCCCAGAACATGCATTACGAAGATTACGGCGCCTTCACCGGCGAGATTTCCGCACCGATGCTGAAAGAAGTCGGCATCGACTGCTGCATCATCGGGCACTCCGAACGGCGGCAGTACTTCGGCGAGACCGACGAGACCGTCAATAAGAAGATGAAGAAAGCCTTCCGTTACGGCATCACCCCGATTCTGTGCGTGGGCGAAAGTCTGGAAGAGCGGGAAGCCGGCAAAGCTTTCGAAGTCGTGGAAAAACAGATCCAGGCAGACTTCGCATGGATCCCGGCGGACCAGGCGGCCACGGCGGTGGTGGCGTATGAACCCATCTGGGCCATCGGCACCGGAAAGACCGCTACGGCGGAGCAGGCCAATGAGATGTGCGAAGCCATCCGAAAAGTCCTGGCGGAATGCTATGACGAAGGGACGGCGGCGAAGATCCGGATCCAGTACGGAGGCAGCGTGAAACCCGCCAATTCCGAGGAGATTCTCTCTCAGCCGGACATCGACGGGGCCCTGGTTGGCGGTGCCAGCTTAAAACCCGAAGAATTTATTCAAATCGTGAAAATCTGATTGATTTTCCCCCGGCGTTATGATAAAGTATTTCTGTTAGCGACACGGGAGGAGGTGTAAAAACACATGAAGATTTTCCTGATGATCATTCTGATCATTGCGAGTATCGCTTTGATTGCAAGTATTCTGCTGCAATCCGGCAACAGTGCCGGCTTATCCGGAGCAATCGGCGGCGGCGCGGAACAGATTTTCGGTAAGAAAAAAGCCCGCGGTTACGATGCGCTTCTGGAAAAAGTTACTACGGTTTGCGCAGTACTGTTTATCCTGGTTTCCATCATTCTGCTGATCATTCAATAACATTAAAGGATGGGCAGGAAACGCAGACAACAGACTGTGTTAATAAAAATTAATCACATAATTTATTACAGGAGGTTTTTTCAAAATGGAGAGTTTAGTTGTTCTGGCTCCGCTGGCGGCTGCTGTAGGGTTGATCGTAGCTCTGGCGCTGGCATCGTGGATCAAGAAACAGCCGGAAGGAACAGACCGGATGGCCGAAATTTCGTCCTTCATCCGTGAAGGCGCATTCGCATTCCTGAAGAGGGAATACCGGACCATGATCATCGTGATCGTTGCTCTGTTCATCATCATCGGTGTAGCGATCAGCTGGGTAACCGCTGTTCTGTATGTCATCGGTGCATGTCTGTCCGTACTGGCCGGTTTCTTCGGCATGAACGTTGCTACACTGGGTAACGTCAGAACCGCCAATGCTGCAAAGAATAGCGGCATGGCAGGAGCATTAAAAGTTGCGTTCCGTTCCGGCGCTGTTATGGGTCTCGCCGTATCCGGCCTGGGTCTGTTAGGACTGGGCATCGTGTTCTGCGTGCTGGATCTGGCTACCGTGAACCAGTGCGTCACAGGCTTTGGTCTGGGTGCTTCCTCCATGGCTCTGTTCGGCCGTGTGGGCGGTGGTATCTACACAAAAGCTGCTGACGTAGGCGCTGACTTAGTTGGTAAAGTAGAAGCCGGCATCCCGGAAGATGACCCGAGAAACCCGGCTGTTATCGCTGATAACGTAGGGGACAACGTAGGTGACGTTGCCGGCATGGGTTCCGACCTGTTCGAATCCTATGTAGGTTCCATCATCTCTGCCATTACTCTGGCTGCCGTTGCTGCTGCAAATTCCGGCGGCGCATTCGACCAGAATACAGCGGCTATGTTCCCGCTGATACTGGCAGGCATCGGCATCATCGCTTCCGTGATCGGTATCCTGTGCGTACGGGGCAAGGAAGGCGGAAATCCGGCTGCAGCCCTGAATGCAGGTACTTATATCGCAGGTGTGATTGTCATCGTTGCGACACTGGTTCTGTCCAACGTGATGCTGGGCAGCATGAAGTATGCGGCTGCCATCATCGCCGGCCTGATCGTCGGTATAGCTATCGGCAAGATCACAGAAGTCTATACTTCCACAGATTATAAATCCGTTAAAAAGATCGCGGACCAGTCCCAGACAGGTCCTGCAACCACCATCATCTCCGGCCTGGGCGTTGGGATGATGTCCACCGTATGGCCGATCCTGCTGATCTGCGTAGGCGTATTCGTTGCTTACAAGACTGCCGGCCTGTACGGTATCGCTCTTTCCGCAGTAGGTATGCTGTCCACCACCGGTATGACCGTTGCCGTTGACGCTTACGGCCCGGTTTCCGACAATGCAGGCGGTATCGCGGAAATGGCTGAACTGCCTCACGAAGTTCGTGAAATCACCGACAAACTGGATGCTGTCGGCAACACCACAGCGGCGATCGGCAAAGGCTTTGCGATCGGTTCCGCTGCTCTGACAGCTCTGGCTCTGTTCGCTGCATATGCTGCAGTTACCAATCTGGCAACTGTAGACCTGCTCCAGCCGATCGTTGTAGTCGGCCTGTTCATCGGCGCTATGCTGCCGTTCCTGTTCTCCGCATTCACCATGAATTCCGTTGGTAAAGCGGCGTACCAGATGATCGAGGAAGTCCGGAGACAGTTCCGGTCCATCCCCGGAATCATGGAAGGTACCGGCAGACCGGATTATGCGAAGTGCGTAGACATTTCCACCGGTTCCGCACTGAAGGAAATGATTATCCCGGGTTTGATTGCGATCGTGGCTCCTCTGGCTGTTGGCCTGATCTTAGGGCCTGAAGCACTGGGCGGCATGCTGGCCGGTGCTCTGTCCGCAGGCGTACTGCTGGCGATCATGATGGCGAATGCAGGCGGCGCATGGGATAATGCGAAGAAGTATGTTGAAAGCGGCAACTACGGCGGCAAGGGCAGCGAAACTCACGCTGCGACCGTTATCGGCGACACCGTCGGCGACCCGTTCAAGGATACATCCGGTCCTTCCATCAACATCCTGATCAAGCTGATGACCATCGTAGCAGTTGTATTTGCTCCGATCTTCGTAGCAGTAGGTGGATTACTGTAATCGATATTCACTGATTTCAAAGGGCGGTCTTTTCAGATCGCCCTTTTTGTTTTG
>JAFWFI010000152.1 GCA_017515705.1 Bacillota bacterium | reverse complement strand
ATGCTCGCCCGTGACCTTCCTTCGTTATGAATCCGGCGAGAGGGAGCCGAACATCACCAGGCTGATCCAGCTGGCAGATTTCTTCGGCGTTACGATAGATTACCTGGTAGGAAGGGACACCGTGTCGGATGCTACCGAAACGGAAATGCTGTCCCTGTACAGAGCCGCGGACGAAAGGGCAAAAAAAGATGCCATGAGTCTTCTTTCGACTCACGGCAAATGATCCCAGGTGAATATGGAGTTGTAGACCTACAAACGGCAACGGCACTCTACAAAGGGCAACGGCGTCGAGAAATGGGTGCATTTTGTATCAAACTCGTGCCCTTCTCCATGTTGTGCAACCAAAAAAGATATTGCACCGGAAAGCCCCGATACCCGAGCGGTTTCGGGGTTTTTTCGTGCCCCGATTTTGGGGTGCAAACAAAAAGATATTTTTCTTTGCCCGGAGGATTTGAACTACCGACCCCCACTATTTCAGGCGGCTTTTGAGAGATGTATTCTCCCGAAAGCCGCCTTTTTTCGTTTCCCAAGAAAAATTTCTATGAGGTCTTTCCAAAAAACAAGGATGACCTCCCCGCCTGTTCAGGAAAGAGGTTTTCCCTACATTTTAGGGCAAACCTCACTTGAATTAACAACACCGTAATTATGGGCTGACTTTGCAGAAGTAATTCTATGAAGTCAGCCCTTTTTTATATTTTACGAAAGGAATGAGCACCATGATCAAAATCAGAATCAAAAACGTCGATCACGAGATTGACATCCGCTTACACCTTTTTTTCAACTTCACGAAAAAACACAGTTTGGCCGCCCTCCCTGAGGGGAGAGCGGCCAAATCGCGGCAGGGATTCAGGTTGGTTATCGCCGGAGCAGATACAGATTCCGGTCCTCCAGGAACATGGACAGACCGTAGAGCACCACAGCCTGATCGATGTCATGATCCTCGATGTATTCCGGCACCGACAGCCGGTAGTACCGCAGATCCAGCAGGTGGATCTCTGAGCAGCGCAGAGCCAGGAAGGGAACCAGACTGTCAGAGTAGGAATCCCGGATCAGCAGCAGCTTCGGCCCCTTTGCCTGGGTGCGGATCACGCACACCGGCTGGTTGCCCCCCAGGAAGAAGGCGTATTTGTTCTTCTCCGCCAGGTGGGCGGGCACGTAGAGGCTGCCGGGCTCTTCCTTGCCGGTGAAGTTGGAGGTGACTTCGATTCCCTCCTCCGGCACCATGGTGGTCATCTCATCGGGCTTTACCCACCAGGCGCCGGCCCGGGAGTAGACCGTGCCGTAAAAATCCTCCGATACGGTTCTGGGCTGCAGCTCCTCCTCCCGGAGGGGGTCCAGCTCCAGCGCCTCCAGGATCACGTCGGCGGCATATCTGGCGCCGAGGGTGGTCCAGTGGTGGTCGGTCCGGTAGAAGATGGGCTCCGCCTTGTGAGCATCCAGAGTTCCCTGCAGATCCAGGGTGGATCCGCCAAATTCCCGGTACAGCCGGTCGATCCATGCGGTCTCGTCCAGGGTGGGGATCCCGGCGGGCAGCCGGTCGGCCCAGATGGAGGCGGCGGTGGGGATCAGACCGAAGCGGACCGGAATGTCCGTCTTGTCAATGAGGCCCCGGACGGCGGAGATGTTCTTCTCCACCTGGGTCTCATCCGGCTCCTCCACCAGACGGAGCAGAGTGTCCTCCCCGGCGAAGCAGACCCCGTTGTTTTCCAGCTTGCCGCTGAGCCGCTCGGCCAGGGCCTTCAGCTGGACCCACCGGTCCCGGAGCACCACATGGTCGGAGCTCCAGTTCTCCGCGTCCTTCATAAAGCGGCCGGAGGAGACGGACTGCGCGCTGAGCTTGGGAGCGGGCTCCAGATTGCGGTTTTCCAGTTCCGAAAACTTTTTCGGGGGCAGGAGCAGGGTAAGCAGGGCCATAGCCCCCAGGAAGAGGCAGAACAGCCCTGTGATCCAAACAGATTGCTTGTGTTTCATGGATTTGCCGCCTCCTTAAAACCGGAAATAGAGGAAGGGATTGTAGGTCCCCGCCACCAGGTAAGCCGTACACAGCGCCAGGCCCAGTACCAGCAGCACAGGCCGTGCCCAGGTTCTGCAGCCCTCCGGCAGCTTCCGGAACAGGTCTGCCGCCAGGGGCGTGGAGCCCAGGATCCCGACGATCAGCACAGCCAGGTAATTCCGCAGTTCGTAGCCTGCCAGAGGATCAAACAGCGGCGCGCCGCCCAGGCCGAACATCACGGCCAGATAACGGCCCAGTTGACCGAAATCCTCCAGGGCGAAGATGGCCCAGCCCACCAGCAGGATCACGATCACGTAAAGACGCCGGAAGAGCCCCGGCAGCTTGTTCACCAGCTTGCCCAAAAAGAGCTTTTCCGCCAGCAGCCAGACGAAATAGTAGAGGCCCCAGAGCAGATAGTTCCAGCTGGCTCCGTGCCAGATGCCGGTGGCAGCCCAGACCAGGAAGAGGTTCCGGATCCACTTGGCCTTGGAGCAGCGGTTGCCCCCCAGGGGGATGTACAGATACTCCCGGAACCAGGTGGACAGGGAGATGTGCCACCGCCGCCAGAAATCCGTGATGGAATCTGCCACGTAGGGGTAGCGGAAGTTCTCCGAAAACTCGAAGCCGAACATCTTGCCCAGGCCGATGGCCATGTCGGAGTAGCCGGAGAAGTCAAAGTAGATCTGCAGGGAGAAGGACAGCACCCCCAGCCAGGCTCCGGCCACCGAGAGGGAGGATGAGCCCTTGCAGATGTCCCAGAGCTGGCCGATGTTGTTGGCCAGCAGCAGTTTCTTGGCCAGGCCTACGGTGAACCGCAGCACGCCCGCGGCAAAGCGGTCGGCGGTGCAGGTCCGCTGATCCAGCTGCTCGCCCAACTCCTTATATTTGATGATAGGACCGGCGATCAGCTGTGGGAACAGGGTCACGAAGGTGCCGAAGGTGATCAGATTCTTCTGCACCTTGGCGTCGGCCCGGTACACGTCCACGGTGTAGCTCATGGTCTGGAAGGTGTAGAAGGAGATGCCGATGGGAAGGTGGATCCCCAATACCGGCACAAAACTCAGCCCCAAGCTCTGCAGCCCGGATGCGATCAGATCCCAGTACTTGAAGAAGAACAGGATCCCCAGGTTGAAGATCATGGAGGAGGCCACGGCCATCCGGGCCTTCTTCATGTTTCCGGCCCGCTTGAAGCGGTCCACCAGCATGCCGTGGGTGTAATCCACCAGGGTGGAGGCCAGCATGATCACCGTGTAGATCCGCTCCCCCCAGAAGTAGAAGAAGAGGGAAGCCAGCAGCAGCACGAAGTTCCGCCATTTCAGGGGCGCCAGATAATAGAGCAGCAGAACCACCGGCAGATAGGCAAATAAAAACAGTGGCGTAGAAAAAACCATAAGAACCCCCAAAGGGCGGCCGCAAGGGCCGCCCTTTTGTCAGGAATTGTCAGAATTCAATCAGTCCAGGATGAACTCAGCGGGAACCTCGCCGTAGTAGTCGGTCAGGACAGCCAGAATGACCAGATTGCCGCGAGAGGTGATGTGGGAGTTGTTCTTCCACGCCTCGGCGTTATCGGGATAAGTGGGATCATCGGAGAGCTCGTCCACACGGGCCTGGAATACGTCGATGACCTTCTGTACGTCCTCTGCGTTCTTAACTTCCACGAAGTCCACTTCCACGGGACCGTTGGTCACGGGGGACAGCATGAACTTGGACTGGGCCATATCGATGTCGGCAATCCCGGGGAACAGCTCGTTCAGGAAGCCGGGGTCGGTCTCTTCCAGCAGAACCAGGGGCTGCTCGGATTGGGACTCGTTGATCTTGGCCAAGCCGGCCTCGTAAAGCGCTTCCAGGTCGATGGGGCCTTCGGGCGCCCCGGTCTGAGCCTCGGTCTGTGCTTCGGTCTGTGCTTCGGTGGTTTCGCCGTTCTGGGCGGCGGTGGAGTCGGCATTCTGGGACTCCGTAGGAGTAGTGGGCTGAGAGCAGCCGACCAGCAGCAGCGCGACCATCAGAACAGACAGAACGATCAATATAAGATTGCGTTTCATTTTCATTACCTCCTATGAAACTATAGATGTATCGGGCCAGACAGGTGATACACCTGCCAAACCTTACCTTAGACGACAAGCAAGAAGAAAGGTTCCATATAATTTGGAAATTATAGGCTCTTCCCTAAAATAAGTGTGGGTAGGAAAGGGCAAAAAGCGTGAAAAATAAAGCGCCACGGAACTCCACATGTTATACTTGAAATTGTCGAGAAATCAAGGTAGGGAGTTGAGTCCCGAAACAGTTTCAAGTTTAGCAAAAAGATCATCGGTGTCAATAACATCGTCGTAGAAAAAGTTGATTTGGAAACAACTGAAAAGGGCGAACAGCTTGTCATTCGAGCAAGGCCATGGAAGATCGCTCAAAAGCGTTGCAGTGTTTGCGGCCGTGAATGCTCTGGCTTTGACCGAGGGAAAGGTCTGCGCAGATGGCGGGCTCCGGATTTCGGCAACGGTGTCAAGGTCTATATTCCTCCGCTGCGGTAATCTCCCTGTCGTTCTTCCAGGCAGTTAGCTAACCCACACTTTGTAGTGATGACTCAGAAGCTCTCCTGATAGTTCTCAAGGATGCCATCAATGATCAGTATGACTACATCGATTGGTGGTTGTATGGGGGAGCTCCCGACTATAAGATCTGGAACGAAGATGAATCTATAGAATGGGATCTTACTGAATCGGAGGCACTGTACGACTTCATCACAACGGAATGCAAATAAAGCTTTGCCAATGCAACCGGGTCGAGATCTGCAGGTCGCGGCTCGGGGAGGCGGGAAAGGATTTCCAGATATCATCAGCGAATTGACCTCGAAATTGCGTGTAGGATAGTCAAACCCGTGGGTGCACAGAAAGCCGGGATAGGAGTCGGAGCGGCCCGGAGGAAAAGGGCACCAAAGGCAAAGATTTATAGTATTATCCCTCGGCAGAGGCAGGAAGCCAAAGCCGAGGGTGTTTTTTTAGAGAAGGTATCATATAACATACCGAGTATCTTTGAAAATCGTACTTGACGCATCTCAAAACAGTCATATAATTATACCAGTTCGATAATATGACTGTGAGGTTAAGATATGGAAAGACAAACCACATTAGAGGAACGCTTCGGGCAGTGCCCCTATGCAACAGCACAAAGCCTTATCTCCGGAAAGTGGGCGGTGCTTATCCTGTTCTATCTGGAGGAAGGCCCGATCCGCTTCAACGAGCTTCTTCGAAAGATGCCGAAGATGACGCACGCAACGCTTTCCGTTCAGTTAAAATCCCTGGAAGGATACGGACTGGTCAAGCGCGAACAGTTTGAGGCAATTCCGCCGAGAGTGGAATACTCGCTTACCGAGATCGGCAAAAAGTTCCACCCCGTAATCGCGGCAATGGAGACGTTCGGGAACGAGTATATCGCACAGATGGACGGAGGCGGAAAGCAATGAATCTGACCGGAATGGTTTACAGACCTCCGTATGAGGCAAACTCACTGCTCCTGCAGGTCACACTTGGCTGCAGCCATAACAAGTGCACATTCTGCTATATGTACCCAGATGTGAAATTCACGGTATGTCCGATGGAGCAGATCGAAGCCGATATTGAAGAAGCGGCGCAGGTGTGCCCGGATGTCGAGCGGGTGTTTCTTGAGCACGGCGACGCGTTCGTGCTTTCGGCGGACAGGCTTTCGCAGATCGCAACAGCGATACACAAAAAGCTGCCGAAGGTGAAAACCATTGCCATGTACACATCCATTCAAAATATCAAGCACAAGACCGACGCTGAGCTTAGACGCCTTTGCGATCTCGGCATCGGAGGGCTGGACATTGGCGTGGAGAGTGGTCTGGACGCGGCGCTTACCTATATGAATAAGGGCCATACGGCGGCGGAAGCGAAGGAGCAGCTGCTGCGGCTCACCAAAGCCGGGATCACATACAGCTTCAACGCGATACTCGGCTGCGGCGGCGCCGATCTTTGGCGCGAGAATGCCGACGCGACCGCCGAGCTGATCAACGCCGTGCAGCCGCATCTTCTGTTCATCGGTTCTCTGCACGCACAGCCCGGTTGTAAGCTCTACAGTGATATGAAGACCGGCGCGTTCAAGGAATGCACGATCGGCCAGCTGCTTGATGAGCAGGAACGGCTGATCTCCCGGCTGGAGCTAAAGGACACGATCTATTTCGGCTCGCACCCGTCCAATCTCGTGCCGATGCAGGCGCTCCTGCCGAAGCACAAAGAAGAGATGCTCCGGATCGTGCGTGAAACAAGAAAAGGCCTTCGAGACCGGCTGGACGAATATCCCGTTCGCGGCGGAGAAGGTTCGATCATAAACAGATAATT
>JAFWFI010000015.1 GCA_017515705.1 Bacillota bacterium | reverse complement strand
TGGCTGCTGATCTGCTCCCGGATCTGTTCATCATTCTGCCGGATCTGCAGTTTCATAATCAGTTCCTGCACCGTTTCATATCCGGTTTGGGGATCGACGGCCTCCGTCAGTGCATGGATATCCTGCAGGCGCTTTCCTTCAAAGGCATCCGGAGAAATGCTCCCCTGATTCACCAGTGAAACCGCCGCTGCCATGCCAAAGCACAGGCCGTTGTTTCCATGATTGGCATCTTCTTTATAGATCTGTTCCCCCTCCCGGTCACCGAACACATCCAGATAATATTGTTTATCGATCCGTAATTCATCCGTATTGCCAAAGCCCCAGATCTGGATCTCTGTGGACAGGTAGGTTCGATAAAGTTCCCGTCCCTGGCTGTCCTCCATATGCAGGGTGTATGCGCTTTTCGGCTGAAGAACAAATCCGGCTTCCTTCAGCGCCTGCGGATCGACTGCGATTTTCACCACCTGCCCGGCTTTTTCCGTATCCAGGACGACCGGCGTTTCCAGGGAGATGGCCTTTCCATGATAGCCTTCCGCCCATTGTCCCTGCTCCAGCATGACCCTTCCATTATAGAAAACGGTGCCGCCTTCCTCCCGGAGAAGTACCTCCGGGACCGGGTCCGCCGGATCCAGAACGATGTCCGTGGGTTTCACGACAGGCAGCCGTTGATAACTCTTGACATCTTCAAAGGAAACCCCTTCATAGGAAGGCGTATACAGGCCCGGTTTGCCAAAATCAAAAGGCGTCCGTACCGTGACCCCCACGGAGTCCCGCACGCCGGTCTGATCCCCGTACGTGCAGGCTGCCGAATAGGTATACAACCGGCCCGGCTGCGTATCCTGATCCAGATAGGCGCGGTCAAAATACATGTCCTTGCGATTCGGACGGGCGATTTCCTCCCAGTCCTTTCCTTCCGCTTTCCGGTAGATCACATATCCGTCGGCAGAATAGTCTTCCCAAACCGGGAGCTCCGAGCCGCCGATGGTCCACTCCAGCATCACGCCTTCATCCCCGGCCACAGCCTTCAGGTTGTCCGGTGTGGGGATGGGCTTGTCCGTACCGGGTTCGTCAGTGCCTGACCCGCCTTCATTTCCGCTTCCCGGATCATCCGTGCAGTGCACCGGGTAATAGTCTCTCTCCAGTTCTTCCCAATAACTGTCGTTTTCCAGCCCGCTGCGTTCCAGCACTGCATTCCATTGTGCCCGGGTCCCCTGGTAGTACAGATCCATGTGAGTCCCGCTCCCCGTCACGTCGTCCCAGCCGATCACACTGATCGTCTGCAGGCTTTTCGGCAATTTGATCTCTTTCAGTGATTTGCACCGGACAAAAGCGCCCAGGCCGAAAGCTTCCAGCCCTTCCGGCAGGAGAACGGTATCCAGCAAAGGATAATTGCTGAACAATTCCGCTCCCACAAGCCCGGTGATCCCCTCTTCCACAACGATGCGAGTGACCGAGTCTTTATATTGATCATAATTCCTCCGGTCGCTTTCCTGGATATACCTTGTCACTCCGGAACCGGACAGCGTCAGCGTCCCTTCTCCGTCATAGCTCCAGTAAATGCTCTCCGTATATCCGAATTGCCCGGAGTCCGCGGCCGCCGCCTGCGCCGGAAACGGGATTATTGCCAATGACAATACCATCACCGCAGCCAATGCCCGGACAGCCACCTTTTTTATTCTTCTTTTTTTCAGCATTTTTCCATCACTCTCTTCGAGCCAGAATTTCTTATACTATTCTAAAAACCGCTCCGGCAGGTCACCGAAGCGGCTTCAGGCAATATTACAGTTCCAATTCCTCCCAGGTCTCGGGGCTGAGGGTTTTCAGTGAATCGATCACCACGACGCAGTCCTTTTGGACGCTCTGCATGACGATCACCATCTGATCCTTCGGAAGCGCCACGCAGCCGCCGGTATAGGGCTTCATGGGTCCCATGCAGTGCAGGAAAATCGCGGAACCCAGTCCCGGCGTCCCTTCCTCATTATAGCTGATGTTCAGGCAATACTGATATTCCCTGTCATAATCCATGATGTGCTCGCTGTTTTCCGTATCCAGATCCGGGTAATCGTTGATATTTACCATTTCATTGTAGTGATATCCTTCCCGCTGGTCGCCGGACCAGTAATCGTCCTCGGTCACCTGATAATAGTCCATGGAGCATCCCGGGTCCTCCGCGATACCGAAGGCCTCGGTAAAGTGGAACGTCCCGACCGGGGTCATGGCGTCCCCTTCCTTGGTTTTTCCAAGTCCCTTCTTGCCCATAAAGGCCGGGGTGGTCATGATCTGCTTCCAGTTTCCGTTCTCGTCCTTCTGGTGCATGGACACCGTTGCCGTGGTCTGGCCAATGCCGGCGACCACGAAAAGCTGTTGCGCATCCGCTGCCTGCTCCAGGCTGCCGATCCATTCCGGAGAATCTTCCGCCGTCGAAATATCAAAGGCAGCGGTTTCCGCTTCAGAAGCAGTGACTTCTTCATTCGCTTCCGCCGAAGCATCCGAGCCGCACCCCGCCAGCGGCAGGCATAACAGTGCTGCAATTAATAATACCAAGCTGATTTGTTTAAAATTTTTCATTTTTTCTCCTTTTATTCTATTGTTGTACCGAATCACTGTTCACCGGGAAGGTGAAGTAGGTGTCCGGATAAGGCTCGTCCGCAAGGGTAAAATGCCACCACTCGGTGTCGATGGGCTTGAATCCGTGGGCCAGCATGACCTCCCGCAGCAGCATCCGGTTTTGGTACTGCTGCTCCGTGATGCCCCGGTAGTCGGGATGAGACTCGATCCCGAACCAGTCAAAGGTGCCGCCCATATCCACTTCCTTCTCCGTGCTCATGTCAAAGAGCGTCAGGTCCACCGTGCTCCCCCGGCTGTGGCCGGACTTGGCTGCGATGTAGCCCTGGTCGAAGAGGACCGATTTGTCCAGACCCGGGTAGAAGTATTCTTTCATTCTTGTATCCTGAATATCCTCCGCCCACCGGACAAAGTGGGATACCGCCATCTGCGGACGATAAGCGTCGTAGATCTTCAGCCGGTAGCCCCGCGCCATCAGATCGTCGCTGGCTTCTTTCAGAGCCGCAGCCGCTTCCTTCGTCAGCAGCGCCACAGGCTCTTCATACCCGTCAATGCGATCGCCCACAAAATTGTATGTCGAATAATACCGGATCTCCAGGATCGCGTCCGGCACCGCTTCCGCCAGCAGCACGAAATCCGAAGCATCCGCTTCCGGCAATGTCCCGCTTTCTTCCGCGGCCGCTGTTTCCTCCTCGGGCACCGCCGCTTCTGCTTCATTGGCGCCGCAGCCGGAAAGCCCCAGGGAGAACAGCAGCGTCGCCGCGCACAGGACCGTTCCCAGTTTCAGAATCTTCATTATCAGAACCCCTCCTTAGATCCCAAAATACCGTCTTGCATTCTCATTCGTGGCGTCAATGACCGCCTGCCGGTCCATCTGCAGCACCTCCGCCACCATCTGGGCGGTGTACTTCACATAAGCCGGTTCGTTCCGCCGCCCCCGGAAGGGCACCGGTGTCAGGTAGGGCGCATCCGTCTCCACCATCAGGCATTCCAGCGGAACGGTCTTCACTACTTCCTTCTGTTTTTTATTGTTCTTGAAGGTGATCGTGCCGGGGATCGACAGCATCGCCCCCAGTTTCACGTATTCCTTTGCCATTTCCGCACTGCCGGAGTAGCAATGCATCAGCACCCCGTTCGGGAAAGCATCTTCCTCTTTCATAATCTGCATGCATTCCTCGTGGGCGTCCCGGTCGTGGATGATGATGGGAAGTCCCACCTCTTTCGCCAGCCGGATCTGCCGCCGGAACCATTCCCGCTGCACATCCCGGGGTGAATTGTCGTAGTAGAAATCCAGCCCGATCTCGCCGATGGCCTTCACCTTCGGGTCAGCGGCCAGTTCCCGGAACTTTTCCAGGGTCTCCTCGTCCATCCCCTTCGTATCGTGGGGATGGCAGCCTACCGCCGCGTAGCACCACTCATAGGTGTGGGCCTGTTCCACGGCTTTCAGGGAGCTTTCCAGGTCATAGCCCACATTCATCACGTATTCCACCCCGGCTTCCAATAGCCGTTCCACCACGCCGTCGATGTCTTCCATCAGGTCCGGGTTGTTCAGGTGGGTGTGGGAGTCAAACAATCCTGCCATGGCTCCCCCTATTTCACTTCGCAGCCGTCCGCTGCATCGGTGGTCACGAATTTCAGTGTGCCGTCCTTGTCCTCCGCGAAGAGGATCATGCCTTCGGACTTTTCGCCCCGCAGCTTCGCCGGTTTCAGGTTGGTGACCACGACCACGGTCTGGCCTACCATATCATCCGGGGAATAATAAGCCGCCACGCCGGAAACGATCTGCCGGGTTTCCCCGCCGATTTCCACCTGGGAAACCAGGAGTTTGTCCGCCTTCGGGTGCTTCTTGCATTCCACGATCTTGCCGGTCTTCAATTCCACTTTGTCGAAATCATCAATGGTGATCTGTTCTTTCGGTGCTGCCGGCTCCTCCGCCTTTTCTTCTTTCTTTTCTTCCTTCGGTGCATTGCCGGTGCCTTCCGTGTTCATCAGCACCGCCAGCTCCTTCTCGACGTCGATCCGCGGGAAGAGAGCCGGGCCCTTTTCCACCTTTGCGCCCACCGGGATCAGGCCGAACTTGAAGGTATCGTCCCAGCCGGTTCCCTGGCCTTCCGGAATGCCCAGCTGCTTCCAGATCTCGCCGGAAGTGTGGTGCATGAAGGGCAGGATCAGGATGGAGATGATCCGGATGGATTCCGCCAGGTTGTACAGGACGGTGTCCAGCCGGCCCTTGTCCGCCTCGTTCTTCGCCAGGATCCACGGTGTGGTCTCGTCGATGTATTTGTTGGTCCGCCGCACGATGGCCCAGATTTCATCCAGGGCCGCGGAGAAATTCATCTTTTCCATGAAGGCGTCCACCTTTGCCGCTGCGCCGGTCGCCACTTCCATGAGTTCGTCGTCGTGTTCGCCGGGCACGTTGTGTTCCGGGATCAGTCCGCCGTTGTATTTTTCGATCATCGCCACCGTCCGGCTCACCAGGTTCCCCAGGTCGTTGGCCAGGTCGGAGTTCAGCCGGTTCAGCAGCACTTCATTGGTGAACACGCCGTCGTTGCCGAAGGTGTATTCCCTCAGCAGGAAGTACTTCAGGGCGTCCACGCCGTATTTTTCGATCAGTACCACCGGGTCCACCACGTTCCCCCGGGACTTGGACATCTTCCCACCTTCCAGCAGGATCCAGCCGTGGCCGAAGACCTTCTTCGGCAGGGGTTCTTCGATGGACATCAGCATCGCCGGCCAGATGATGGTGTGGAAACGGACGATTTCCTTCCCCACCAGGTGGATGTCCGCCGGCCAGTATTTTTTGTACTTCGCATCGTCGTCCGGATAGCCCAGGGCGGTGATGTAGTTGGAAAGTGCATCGAGCCACACGTAGATGACGTGCTTTTCGTCGATGGGCACCGGGATCCCCCAGTCAAAGGTCGA
>JAFWFI010000151.1 GCA_017515705.1 Bacillota bacterium | reverse complement strand
TCATTCCCAGTCCTTGCACACATCCACCCAATCTATAAAGTTAGAATATTTTTCCACTTCCGGAATGGTGAGTTCGATGGCACTGTTGTCGCTCCCGCAGGCGGGAAAGACGGTCTCAAACCGTTTCAGGGATACGTCCAGGTAGACTTTGACGCCTTCATTGATCCCGAAGGGACAAACGCCGCCTACGGCGTGGCCGATCAGGGGTTCCGCTTCGTCAAAGCCCAGCATTCTGGCTTTTGTTCCGAAAGCAGCTTTATATTTCTTATTGTCGATTCGGGCGTCCCCGGCTACCAGGATCAGCACAACGTCTTCTCCCTGGTGGAAGGAGAGGGTCTTGCCGATGCGTTTGCCTTCCACACCGACGGCGGCGGCCGCCAGGTCCACGGTGGCACTGGATACATCGAATTCCAGGATGCGGTCCTCCATTCCGAAACCGCGGAAATATTCTCTGACTCGTTCGATAGACATAATAACTCCTTTTTCATCAGATTGGAGATGGAAGATGGGAGCTGAGAGAAACCCCATTCAGAAATCTTCAATCCTATAATCTATAATCTTGTTACAACGGTTCCTTCGCCGGGGTGCCGGCTTTTCTCGGATATTTTCGGGGCGTGCTTTCCACTTTCCGGATGAACACCAGCCGGTGGTCCAGCTTGATGAAGGACAGGTTCCCCGGCAGTCTCGGGAAGTTTCGGATCCCTGTCAGTTCCCCTCCCAGGAGTTTCAGGGCGCGCCTCCCCTCCGCCAGGTTTTCCATGCCCGTTTTATATGCGACAAAAAATCCGCCGGGTTTCACCAGGGGCAGGCAGTATTCGCTGAGAATGGACAACTTTGCCACCGCCCGGGACACGCAGAGGTCGAACTGTTCACGGTAGTCGTCGTCCTGGCCCAGGTCTTCCGCGCGGCCGTGCAGGACCGCCACGTTCTCCAGACCCATCTCCGAACACACTTCTTCCAGGAAGAGGATCCGCTTGTTCAGGGAATCCATCAGCAGGAACTTTTTCTCCGGACAGAGGATCGCCAGCGGGATTCCGGGAAAACCGGCGCCGGTGCCTACATCGATGATAGTGCCTGATTCCTGGAAAACAGGCGTGTCGTAAACGGTGACGGAGTCCAGGAAATGCCGGATGACAAAATCCTCCGGGTCCTTAATGGCCGTCAGGTTCATGTACTGGTTTCGTTCCAGCACCCGCTCCATAAAGTGGAGCATTCTTTCGCTTACTGCCGGGTCCTCCGTCCCGCAAAGCCGGAAAAGACCCTCCCGCAGCAGCGCCGCAGGATCTCTACTCGTCATGTTGCCTTCTCCTTTTCTCCAGCCAGACCATCAGTACGCTGATGTCCGCCGGGGACACGCCGTTGATCCGGGAAGCCTGTCCGATGGACAGGGGCCGGATCCGGCTAAGCTTCTGTTTTGCTTCGATTCGCAGGCCTTCAATGGCCTCATAGTCCAGATCCTCCGCCAGTTTCCGGGATTCCAGTTTCTGGAACCGCTCCACCTGCTGCAGCTGTTTTTCGATGTAACCGGCGTACTTGACCTGGACTTCTACTTGTTCGGCGATGTGTCCGCTGACCAGGGGTTCGCCGGTACCGGGGTCCAGGGGACGTCCCGGATCGATTTCCAGCAGATCCCGGTAGGAGATCTGGGGGCGCTTGAGAAGGTCCTTCAGGCTGGACCGGTGCTTCAGGGGCGTGCTGCCCATTCGAAGCAGAAAGTCTTCCGCTTCCTTCGGTCCGACAGTGGCGGTCTCCAGTCTCTGCAGTTCCGCCTCCACCATTTCCTTCTTATTCAAATAGCGCCGGTATCGCTCTTCGCTGACCAGCCCGACCTGATAGCCCTTTTCCGTAAGCCTGAGGTCTGCATTGTCCTGCCGCAGCAGCAGCCGGTACTCCGCCCGGGAGGTCATGATCCGGTAGGGTTCCGATGTGCCTTTGGTTACCAGGTCGTCGATGAGCACGCCAATGTAGGCTTCGGACCGGTCCAGGATCAGCGGTTCCCTGCCACGGATCTTCTGCACGGCGTTGATGCCGGCAATCAGGCCCTGGGCTGCCGCTTCTTCGTAGCCGGAGCTGCCGTTGAACTGGCCGGCGCAGAACAGGTTCTCCACCTGCCGGTGTTCCAGGGACAGCTGCAGGGAATCGGATTCGATGCAGTCGTATTCGATGGCATAGGCCGGACGGACGATTTTTACATCCTCCAGGCCGATGATGGTTTTATAAAAATCCGCCTGCACATCTTCCGGCAGGCTGGAAGACATGCCCTGGACGTAGATTTCATCCGTGTCCAGGCCCTCCGGTTCCAGGAAGGTCTGGTGACGTTCCTTATCCGCGAACCGCACCACCTTGTCTTCAATGGAGGGGCAGTATCGGGGACCGATCCCCACGATCTGTCCGCCGTAGAGGGCGGAGCGGTGCAGGTTGGCCCGGATGACGTCATGGGTAGCCTTTGTCGTATAGGTCAGGTAGCATTTGATCTGGTCCATTTCCCTCGGGTCGTTCATAAAGGAGAAGGGAATGACCACATCGTCTCCCTCCTGGGGAATGGTTTTGGAATAGTCGATGGTCTTGCCGTCCACTCTTGCCGGGGTGCCGGTTTTGAAGCGCCGCAGGTGGATGCCGGCGTTTTCCAGGGAATCGGACAGGTAGGTGGCTGCTGCCAGTCCGTTGGGGCCGCCGGGCTCCGCGCTTTCGCCGATGAAGATCTTGCCGCCCAGGTAGGTACCGGTGGCCAGGATGACGGTTTTTCCTTTATATACGGCGCCGATCTTGGTCACAACGCCCACGGCTTTCCCGTCTTCCACCAGAAGCTCCACCACCTCAGCCTGCTTCAGGTCCAGGTTCTCCTGGGCTTCCATGGTCTTCTTCATTTCCGTATGGTATTTCTGTTTATCCGCCTGGGCCCGCAGGGAATGGACCGCCGGGCCTTTGGAGGTATTCAGCATGGTGCTCTGGATCAGGGATTTGTCGATGTTGATCCCCATTTCACCGCCCAGTGCGTCGATTTCCCGCACCAGGTGGCCCTTGCCGGTTCCGCCGATGGAGGGGTTGCAGGGCATCATGGCGATGGATTCCAGGGTCATGGACAGGATCAGGGTCTTCATGCCCATTCTGGCCGGGGCCAGAGCGGCTTCGCAGCCGGCATGGCCGGCGCCTACCACGATCACATCGTATTCACCCATCAAAAATGTGTTCATTTTCCGCCCTCCGTTCTTCCGAATTAATGACATTATTATATGAAAAATTCCCGCAGGCGTCAACTGCGCAGGCATTTACTTCCGAACGGAATTCTGATAAAATAATCCTGTTATACCAAATGAAATCAAACCGAAACGGAGGGATGAATAGATGCCAATGTATACAAGTACCAGAGGCGGCGGCGAACCGCTGAACGCCGCAAAAGCGATCATCAAGGGAATAGCGGACGACAAGGGGCTGTACGTGCCCCTTCAGATCCCGAAACTGCCGGTTCCGGCGGATGTGATGGCCGGGCTGCATTACCGGGAAGTGGCGACGATCGTTCTGAAAGCCTTCTTTGATGATTTTACCGACGAGGAGATCGGCGCCTGCGTCAAGGGCGCCTATGACAGCAAGTTTGCCCGGGAAGAAATCGTTCCCATCGCCAAGGTCACCGGCGAAGTGCCGGCCTATTTCCTGGAACTCTATCACGGAAAAACGGCGGCCTTCAAGGATATGGCCTTGTCCATCCTGCCGTACCTGCTGACCACCTCCATGAAAAAGGAAAACGAACAGGCGCAGATCGCCATCCTGACGGCTACTTCCGGAGATACGGGCAAGGCCGCTCTGGAAGGGTTTGCGGATGTGCCGGGGACTCAGATCATCGTCTTCTTCCCGGAAGAAGGCGTCAGCGAGGTCCAGAAACGCCAGATGATCACCCAGGAAGGCGCCAATACCCATGTATTTGCCATCCGCGGCAATTTCGACGACGCCCAGACCGGCGTGAAGAACATCTTTGCGGACAATGATTTTGCGGATGCGCTGCTGGAGAAGGGCTACAAGCTCAGCTCCGCCAACTCCATCAACATCGGCCGGCTGGTGCCGCAGGTAGCCTATTACGTATATGCCTATGCGAAGATGGTGGAAGTGGGCGAGATCCGGCCCGGCGACCCCATCAACGTGACGGTGCCCACCGGGAACTTCGGCAACATCCTGGCGGCTTACTATGCAAAACAGATGGGCGTGCCCATTGCGAAATTCATCTGTGCTTCCAATGAGAACAAGGTGCTGACGGATTTCTTCGAAACCGGCGTTTACAACAAGGACCGCGTCTTCCACACCACGAATTCGCCGTCCATGGACATTCTGATCTCCAGCAACCTGGAGCGGCTGCTGTATCATCTGTCCGGCATGAACGGAGAGGAAGTCCGCGGATATATGAAGGATCTGGACGAGAAAAAACAGTATGAGATTTCCGAAAAGATCCGGGAAGGCCTGAAGGATTTCCGGGGCGGCTATGCGGATGAGCAGGATACCCTGCAGGCCATCGGCGACGTCTACGACAAGTTCGGCTACCTGATGGACACCCACACCGGCGTGGCCTACAGCGTCTACCGGAAGTATGTGCAGGAAACCGGCGACCGGACCAAGACCATCATCGCCTCCACCGCCAGCCCCTATAAATTTGCCAAGGCGGTTTCCGACGGGATCGGGCTGGATATGGAACCTTCTGATTTCCAGTATATCGTGGCGCTTCGGAAGGAATCCGGCGTAGAGGTTCCGGAAGGGCTGCGGGACCTGGAGAAGAAGGAAGTTCTCCATCCGGATGTGATCGGCGTGGAACAGATGGCAGACTTCGTCTGGAACTGTCTGGAATAGATAACCGGACATTAAGCGGAAAAAAGATGGCGGAAAGCCGAAAATTGTCCTTTACAAAGGGTAACCCCGATGTTATAATTTAATGGCGATTTGGGCAATGAATGGAGAGTTGACCGAGTGGCTAAGGAGCTCGCCTGGAAAGCGAGTAAGGCGTAACAGCCCCGTGGGTTCGAGTCCCATGCTCTCCGCCATAGTATTTTCAGTGAACTGCCGGAAGGCGGTTCACTGTTTTTAACAAGCACGATATCCCTCGGGATTTCCCGATGAGATGGGTTCTGTGCAATAGACATCTGTGAACGTGTCAGGTCCGGAAGGAAGCAGCAATAAGCAGAACCGTCTATGTGACACAGGTCCGCCTGTTTCGTCGGGAATTCCCGGGGGATATTCTTTTTTCCCGTGAGTTGTGATATACTGATACTATCCTGAAGAAGGAGAGGAAAGGGAAATGTATACAGCGCTGTATCGAAGATACCGGCCCCGGACATTTGACGAAATGGTGGGGCAGGAACACATCGTTAAAATATTGAAAAAACAGATCCGTACCGGGGAAATCGCTCACGCCTACCTTTTCTGCGGCACCCGGGGCACCGGCAAGACCAGTGCCGCCCGGATCTTTGCCAAGGGCGTGAACTGCCTGTCGGAAGGGGAACGGCCCTGCGGGCACTGCGACAACTGCGAAAGCATCCAGCACGGCACCTTTTTTGACGTGATCGAGATCGACGCAGCTTCCAACAACCGGGTGGAGAACATCCGGGAACTGCGGGAGAGCGTAAAGTATCCCCCCGCGGCGGGAAGATGCAAGGTCTATATCATCGACGAAGTCCACATGCTGTCGACGGCGGCCTTCAATGCGCTGTTGAAGACGCTGGAGGAACCGCCGGAACAGGTAGTCTTCATCCTGGCTACCACGGAGCCCCACAAGCTGCCGGCGACCATTCTGTCCCGCTGCCTGCGGCTGGATTTCCGCCGGGTGCCGGAGATGAAGATCCGGGAAAAGCTATGCAGTGTCTGCGAAGAGCTGGGGGTCGCCTATGAAGAAAGCGCCCTGTCCCTGATTGCGGCCAACGGCGACGGATCCGTCCGGGACGCCCTGAGTATCCTGGAACAGTGCATTCCCGCAGGGGAAAAGGAACTGCTGCGCAGCGATGTGGTGGAGATTCTGGGCACTGCCGGCGAAGATGTGCTGCTTGAAATCACGGATATGCTGGTGGCGCGGGACATTCCCGGCGTTCTCCGGACCATCGAGCGGATCTCCGCCGACGGAAAGGACATCCTGCAGTTTACCCGGGACTGGATCTACCATTTCCGGAACCTGATGATGTCCCGCTTTGCAGAGCGGCTGGAGGATATTTTCAATATGTCCTGTGAAAATGCGGAAAAGGTGAAAGCCCAGGGGGCACGGATGGATATGGGGCTGATTTCCGCCGCCATCCACGAATTGTCCGCCGCCGCCAACCAGGCCCGTTATTCCACACAGCCCCGGGTATTGCTGGAGCTGGCGGTAGTGAAGCTGATGGAGCCCGCCCTGAACGACGACCGGGAAGCGCTGGTGCAGCGGATCACCCGTCTGGAGGAACTGGCGGAGAAGGGAAACCTGCAAAAAACGGACATCGGTTTCGCCGACGGGTACAAACAAGATAATAATTCTACTATATTATATAATAATATAAATAATAATAATGTAGAAACTGAATTACCGGATGAACAGCCGGCAGCGGAAACCGCACCGGAAGATCTTCCCCCCTGGGACCAGCCGCCATCGGAGGAACTGATGCAGGCGCCCTATCTGCCGGAAGAAGAATTCCCGGAGGTAACACCGGAAGAGCCTTCTGCAGGGAAAGCGCCCGAAGCGCAGGAGGAACCGGTTTCCCGGGAGGAAAGCCAATCGGAAGAGCCGGCTGTGGAAGAAGCGGCTGCGCCGAAAGAGGATCCCGGGAAGAAGGAGCTGCAGCAGATCTGGCAGCAGGCCTTTGAAAAGGCTGTCGCCCGCCGGGCATCCCTGAAGCTTCTGGAGAAAGATATCCGGGCATTGGGAGAGGACGCGGACAGCTTTACCGTCAGCGTGACCTCCACCCTGAAGAAGAACATGCTGCTGCAGAGCGCTGACCTCTTTGAAGAGAGCCTGGAAGAGGTCACCGGCCGTAAGCTCAAACTAAAAGCGGAACTGGCTGCGCGGCCTCAGGACCGGGAAAAACAGATGAAGGACACCCTGTCCCAGCTGGAGGACCTGCTGGGTCCGGGGAAGCTTACCGTAAAGGATTAGGAGGAAGGGATGGCTAAATATGCAAAGCCGCTGATGCGGCTCATCGACGAACTGTCTTCCCTGCCGGGAATCGGGGGCAAGAGCGCCCAGCGCCTGGCTTTTCACATCCTGTCCATGGAAGAGGAAGACGTGGACGCCCTGGCGGAATCCATCCGCAGCGCCAAGAAGAGCATGCGTTACTGTTCCGTCTGCGGCAACCTGACGGATACGGACCCCTGCAGCATCTGCGCGGACGAGACCCGGGACAGGAAAAGCCTCTGCGTGGTGGAGACGCCCCGGGATGTGGCGGCGATGGAGCGGATCCGGGAATACCGGGGACGCTATCACGTGCTTCACGGCTGCATTTCCCCGGTGGACGGGATTGGCCCGGGAGACATCAATATACATTCCCTGCTGAAGCGCCTTCAGACCGAAGACGTGGAGGAAGTCATCATGGCCACTAACCCCACCATCGAAGGGGAGGCAACGGCCATGTACATCGCCCGGCTGCTGAAGCCGGCGGGGCTGAAAGTGTCCCGGATCGCTCACGGATTGCCGGTGGGGGCGGACCTGGAATATGCGGATGAAGTGACCCTGTCCAAGTCCCTGGAGAACCGGAAGGAATTGTAGAAAAGGATTTCATGACACTATGATAAATTCTTCACGATATTGACAGAAATCAGCAGAAAAAATTTTCCAATTCAAAAAATACCCCGTTTTCGTGACCGAAATTTGGCAAAAATAAAATTTCAATTCAAAAAATCACCTCAAAAAGGTGATTTTTTTGTGTTTTATATAAAATAGTGATTGAAAATACGACGCAAAAGGGCTATAATGGTGAACAATCACAAAGAATTTGTCCCGGTTTTCAAAAAAGGAGAGTTTACAATGGGAAAAAAGATGAAAACGATGGATGGCAACACCGCTGCTGCGCATATCGCATATGCCTTTACCGATGTTGCGGCGATTTATCCGATCACTCCTTCTTCCGTCATGGCGGAAAACGTGGATGAATGGTCGGCTTACGGCAGAAAGAATCTTTTCGGACAGGAAGTCTCCGTTCTGGAGATGCAGTCGGAAGGCGGCGCCGCCGGCGCCCTGCACGGTTCCCTGGCAACCGGTGCCCTGACCACGACCTTTACGGCGTCCCAGGGTCTGCTTCTGATGATTCCGAATATGTATAAGATTGCCGGTGAATTGCTCCCGGGTGTCATGCACGTCAGTGCCAGAACCCTTTCGACCCACGCACTGAATATCTTTGGCGACCACTCCGACGTTATGTCCACCCGTCAGACCGGTTTCGCCATGCTGGCTACCGGTTCCGTTCAGGAAGTCATGGACCTGGCCGGCGTTGCCCATATGGCAGCCATCGAATCCCGCGTACCCTTCCTTCATTTCTTCGACGGCTTCCGGACCTCCCACGAGATCCAGAAGATCGAAGTCATCGAATACGATGAGCTGGCGAAGATCGTCAACTGGGATGCGATACAGGCTTTCCGGGACAACGCTCTGTCCCCGGAACACCCGGTGACCCGGGGTACGGCCCAGAACCCGGATATTTTCTTCCAGGGAAGAGAAGCGTCCAACAAGTTCTATGACGAAGTGCCGGACATTGTCGAGGATTACATGAAAAAGATTGGCAAGCTCACCGGCAGAAAATACAAACCCTTCGATTATTACGGAGATCCCAAGGCGGAATACGTGATCGTGGCCATGGGTTCCGTAACGGAAACCATCGAAGAAACCATCGATGAACTGATGAAGCAGGGACTGAAGGTCGGCCTGGTGAAGGTCCGCCTGTACAGACCCTTCTCCGGCAAGCATCTGCTGAAAGTGATGCCCAAGTCCGTGAAGCGGGTCGCCGTTCTGGACCGGACCAAGGAACCCGGTTCCCCGGGCGAACCCCTGTACCTGGATGTCAAGTCCGTGTTCTACGGCCAGAGAAGAGCCCCGATGATCGTGGGCGGCCGGTACGGGCTGGGGTCCAAGGACACTACTCCTCAGCAGATTTATGCGGTATACAAGAACCTGATGGAAGAAAAACCGAAAGACCGGTTTACCATCGGCATCAACGACGACGTGACCTTTACCTCCCTGGATTGCTCCGAACCCTTCAAGGTGGTGCAGGAAGGCATCACCCGGTGTAAATTCTGGGGTCTGGGTTCCGACGGTACCGTCGGCGCCAACAAGAGCGCCATCAAGATCATCGGTGACAACACGGACCTGTATGCACAGGGCTACTTCGCCTATGACTCCAAGAAGTCCGGCGGTCTGACCGTCTCCCACCTGAGATTCGGCAAGAGCCCCATCAAATCCACCTACCTCATCGACGAGGCGGATTTCGTGGCCTGCCACCACCAGGCTTACATCAAGGACTACGACGTACTGCAGGGACTGAAACCCGGCGGAACCTTCGTGCTGAACTGCATGTGGGAACCGGAAGAGCTGGATGAACACCTGCCGGGCCGCGTCAAGAGATACCTGGCACAGAACAATATCAAATTCTACATTATAAATGGTACCCGGATTGGTCAGGAGATCGGCCTGGGGAACCGCATCAACATGATCATGCAGTCGGCCTTCTTCAAGGTGGCGGATATCATTCCGGTGGAAGATGCGATGACGTACCTGAAAGACGCCATCATCACTTCCTACGGCAAGAAGGGCGAGCATATCATCAACATGAACTTCGAAGCCGTCGAACGGGGAGCTTCCGGATTGGAAGAAGTGGATATTCCGGCCGAATGGGCGGATGCACCGGACGATGAAGAGGAAAAGAAAGACCTGCCAGAGTTCATCGAAAAGATCATGATGCCCATGCTGAAGCAGAAAGGGGACGAACTCCCGGTCAGCGCATTCAACGGCATCGAAGACGGAACATTCCCGCCGGGCACTGCCGCTTACGAAAAGAGAGGCATCGCCATCACGGTTCCGAAGTGGAACCCGGACGAATGTATCCAGTGCAACCAGTGCTCCTTCGTCTGCCCGCATGCGGCGATCCGGCCGTTCCTGCTGGATGACGACGAAAAATCCAGGGCCCCGGAAGAATTCCGGACCAACAAAGCCTTCGGCAAGGGCCTGGACAAGTTCCACTTCCGTGTGGAGACTTCTCCCATGGACTGCACCGGCTGCGGAAACTGCGTGGACATCTGTCCGGCCAAGAACAAGGCCCTGAGCATGGTTCCCATCGACGCCCACCTGGCGGAAGAAAAGCTGTGGGAGTTTGCACAGACCATCAAACCCAAGGACAAGGACGGGGTAATCAACAAGAAGACCGTCCGGGGCAGCCAGTTCTCGAAGCCGCTGATTGAATTCTCCGGCGCCTGTGCGGGCTGCGGTGAAACTCCTTACATCAAGGCTATTACCCAGCTGTACGGCGAACGGATGATGATCGCCAACGCCACCGGATGTTCTTCCATCTGGGGCGCATCGGCACCGTCCACTCCGTACACCACCAATGCAGACGGCAGGGGTCCGGCATGGTCCAACTCCCTGTTTGAAGATAATGCGGAATTCGGCCTGGGCATGGCGGTAGCCAACCGCCAGATCCGCGAAAAGATCGCGGAAATCGCCACAAAGCTGGTACGGATGGAAATCCCCAACGAGCTGAAGGTAGCCCTGAAAGTATGGCTGGCGATCCGGGACGAAGGCGACGGTTCCGTGGAACCTTCCCGGAAACTGGCGCAGGTGCTGGAAAACTATCCGGTGGTGGAACCGGAAGCCCGGGCACTGGCTCAGGAACTGCTCAAGCACAAAGACTTCTTCGCAAAGAAATCCATCTGGATCCTGGGCGGTGACGGATGGGCTTACGATATCGGCTACGGCGGGCTGGACCACGTGCTGGCCTCCGGCGAGAACGTGAACATCCTGGTATTCGATACGGAAGTATACTCCAATACCGGCGGACAGGCCTCCAAGGCGACGCCGACAGCGGCCATCGCCAAGTTTGCGGCTTCCGGCAAGAAGATCAAGAAAAAAGACCTGGGGCTGATCGCCATGACCTACGGCTACGTCTATGTGGCTCAGGTCGGTATGGGATCGGACTACAACCAGTTCATTAAAGCCGTCACCGAGGCGGAATTATACGAAGGACCTTCCATCATCATCGCTTATGCGCCCTGCATGACCCACGGCCTGAAGAAGGGTATGGGCAAGGCCCAGGAGAGCATCCGGGATGCGGTGGACTGCGGTTACTGGCACCTCTACCGGTTCAACCCGAGTCTGAAGGAACAGGGCAAGCCCCCGTTCATCATCGACTCCAAGGAGCCGTCGGAAAGTTTCAGGGATTACATCATGGGTCAGGTTCGGTACGCTTCCCTCAAGACGGAGTTCCCGGACAAGGCCAACGAAATGTTCAGCGCAGCGGAACGGAACGCCAGAGAGCGTTACGAGACCTACGAGAAACTGCTGGACGGCCAGTTCCTGTAGAAGAAAGATGGAAGTATGGAGATTGGAGATTAAAGAATATGAATGGAAAAGGAGCGGCAGGCGGCCGCTCCTTTTTGCTGGAATTATATATGAACGTGTCAGGCATGAAAAGCGAGCCCGGAATATTCCGGGCTCGAAATGTTTTTTGCTGATGGATCGATCAGCGGTTATTCCGCATCGGCCAACGGATTCAGACTGTCGTCTTTCTTGAATCCCGTGATCTTTCCAATCACGATCAGTGTACCAAGCATCAGTACAACACCGATCGGCAGTGAGATAATGGATTCCGTAACGCCTGCAATAATGTAGGTTACGAGCGATACGCCGGCTACTGTTAAAGCGTAAGGCAGCTGCGTATTGACGTGGTTGATGTGATAACACTTAGCACCTGCAGATGCCATGATGGTGGTATCCGAAATCGGGGAGCAGTGGTCGCCGCAAACGGAACCGGCCAGACAAGCAGATACGCAGATCAGCAGCATCTTCTCGTCCAGAACGCTGCCCAGGCTTACTGCGATCGGGATCAGGATACCGAATGTCCCCCAGGAAGTACCTGTGGAGAAGGAGATAAATACTGCCAGTGCGAAGAGCACCGCCGGGAGTACGAAGCCGAACTTGTCGATGTTCGCGGAAACGAAACTGGTTACGAATTCGGTGGAGCCCAGCAGGCCGGTCATGTTCTTCAGGGTCAGGGCGAAGATTAAAATCAGGATCGCCGGTACCATGGCTTTGAAGCCAGCCGGGATGCATTCCATCGCGTCACGGAAGGAAACGATTCTTCTTGCCATGTAGTAGAACACAACGATGATCAGTGCTACCAGAGAGCCCAGTGCCAGGCCGATGGAAGCATCACTGTTGGCGAATGCACCGATGAAGCCATTTTCACCGCTGAAGAATCCGCCGGTGTAGATCAGGAAGCATACGCAGCATACGAAGAGGATGACAATCGGGAGTACCAGATCTTTTACGGTCGCTCTTTCGTTGACTACGTTGTCCGTTGCATCGTCTGCATAAGGCCGTTCCGGAGTGGTGAACAGGTCGCCCTTCAGAGCGTTCATTTCATGCTTCTTCATGGGGCCGTATTCCAGACCGGTCATGATCAGATACAGGATCATTAACAGGGTCAGCAGAGAGTAGAAGTTGTAGGGAATCGCCTTTACGAACAGTTCCATGCCGTTGTAGCCTTCTACCATGCCGGATACTGCAGCCGCCCAGGAAGAGATCGGGAAGATCATACAAAGCGGAGCAGCCGTTGCGTCGATCTGATATGCAAACCGCGCACGGGAGATGTGGTGGCCGTCATTGACCGGGAGCATAACGCTGCCGACGGTCAGGCAGTGGAAATAGTCGTCGATGCCCAGCAGTAAGCTGAGTACGAAGGTGGATGCCAGGGCGCCTCTCTTGGAATGGATCCGTTTTTTCGCCCATTCCCCGTAAGCGTGGGAACCCCCGGACTTGTTCAGTAATGCAACGAACGCACCCAGCAGAACCAGGAACATGATGATACCGATATTCCAGGTGTCGCTCAGGGCTGCAAAGAAACCATCTTTTAATGTAGTTTCCAGTACAGCAATTGGGTGGAAGGACGTTGCAAGGCAGCCGCCAAGAAGTATACCAATGAACAGAGAACTGTATACTTCCTTGGTGATCAGCGCCAGGATGATAGCTACCAGAGGCGGCAGCAATGCCCAAGCTGTGCCAAACATAAGAATTCCTCCTTTTAATATAATGTAAAAATTGCGTTTCCGCCCGGAGCTCGCATAGCCGGCGCCGGTTCGGGAAAACATAATAAATGTACACCTCAATATAACATATTCACGGAAGTTTTTCAATATTTTAAGGAAAATGCGTGAAGCAATATATAGGGAAATAATGATAAACACAAAAGAAATTCATTTTTTGAAAAAAAGGCGAAAAAAGTTGTTGACAAAGAGGTCTCGGGATGGTAATCTATAAAAGCTGTCGCGGTACGAACGAGCCCGGCGGCGAGAACATTTAAAACTACATAGTGCAGGAAAACAGACAATTCCTTTATTAACAAAAACCAATGCGCAGAAGGTTTTTTTCGAGACAAGGCGCGCGACGAGCGAGGCACGGAATGTACTGAAGTAGATGAG
>JAFWFI010000150.1 GCA_017515705.1 Bacillota bacterium | reverse complement strand
TTGTACTCATACCGAACGTGATCCATGGACTGCTTGACCATGTAGATGCCCAGTCCGCCAATCTTTCGTTCTTCCGCCGACAGCGTGACGTCCGGGTCTTCCTTTGCCAGCGGGTCATAGGGGACTCCGCTGTCTTCAAAGGTGATCAAAGCCCTCGCCGGGTCTTTTACCGCCTGCAGCCGGATCCGGACACTGCCGGTTTCCGGCGCATAGGCATAGCTGGCGATGTTGACAAAAATCTCTTCCACGGCAATGTTGATCTGCATCTGGGTCTTGATCGGACAACCGGCTTCTTCATAGTATTCCTCCACAGAACCCAGAACTTCCAGCAGATTTCCCTTTACCGCCTCGATTTGTATGATTTTCTCTTCCACGTCAGACTCCCCTTTCGATGGATTCTCCGCTCCTGTTATTCAATGGTCAGGATATCCGCAAAACCGGTCACGTCAAAAACATCCATGACCACTTCATTGACATTGATGACCCGCATCGCACCCTGTTTGTTCATGATTTTCTGGGTCGCCAGCAGGACTCTGAGTCCGGCAGAGGAGATGTATTCCAGTCCGCTGAAATCCATTGTCAGGTCGTCCACTTTCTCCAGTGCATCTTTCAGTGCTTCTTCCAGTTCCGGTGCGGTGGTGGTATCCAGTCTGCCTTCCAGCGCTACCGTCAGTTTGCTTCCTTCCGCTTTCTTTTCGATCTTCACTGTTCTTACCCTCCGTGAAATTTACGGGCCCCGCAGATTTGAGAGGCCCGTAAACGAATACTATTCTTCTTCGCTGAAGTCCTCTTCTTCGCCCTCGTTGTCTTCCGCTTCGAAATCGTCTTCTTCGTCAAAGACGTCTTCTTCGCCGAAGTCTTCTTCTCCTTCCAGATCCAGGCTGAAATCGTCGAAATCGTCTCCCTCATACAGGTCGTCTTCGCCCGCTTCATCCGGATACTCGGACAGACTTCTTCTCAGGCTCTCCAGGTCCCACTCCTCGCTTTCCGAGGGGTAACCCAGGGCTTCCGCTTCCCGGTCGCCGTAATCCAGCACCAGGTTCTTATACTTTTTCATGCCGGTGCCTGCCGGGATGAGCTTACCGATAATGACATTCTCTTTCAGTCCCTGCAGGTGGTCGGTCTTACCCTTGATGGCCGCTTCCGTCAGTACACGGGTGGTCTCCTGGAAGGAAGCTGCCGACAGGAAGGAGTTGGTGGCCAGGGATGCCTTGGTGATCCCCAGCAGCGCTCTCTTCGCCTTGGCAGGTTCGCCTCCGGCCGCTAAAACGGCTTCATTGGCTTCTTCAAATTCAAACCGGTCGTAACGTCCGCCCGGCAGCAGCGTGGTGTCGCCGGCGTCTTCGACCTGATACTTGGACAGCATCTGGGAAGCGATGACTTCAATGTGCTTGTCATTGATGTCTACACCCTGCTGCTTGTATACCCGCTGCACTTCCTTGACCAGGTACTGGAATACGCCCTCGATTCCCTTGATCCGCAGCACGTCATGGGGGTTCGCCGAACCCTGGGTGATTTCGTCACCGGCTTCGATGTGCGCCCCTTCCTTGATGGCCTGCTTGATCCGGGCAGTGTAGGGGATGCTGTGCTTGGACTCGTTCCCCTCTTCGTCCCGGACGATCACTTCATTGCTGGTCTTGGTGCTGTGCAGATGCACGGTACCGGAGATTTCGGAGATCACCGCCAGGCCCTTGGGCTTTCTGGCTTCGAACAGTTCCTCGACTCTCGGCAGACCGTGAGTAATGTCGGAGCCTGCTACACCGCCGGTGTGGAAGGTACGCATGGTCAGCTGCGTGCCCGGCTCACCGATGGACTGCGCCGCAATGATCCCGACGGCTTCGCCGATGTTCACCTTGCCGCCTGTGGCCAGGTTCCGGCCATAGCACTTGGCGCAGATGCCGTTCCGGCACTGACAGGTCAGCGGGGAGCGGATCTTCACCACTTCGATTTTCTGTTCTTCCAGCTTGCGGATCTCTTCGTTCTGGAGGTCTTCCAGTTCACGGGCTGCCGCTTCATCCACTTCGGTCCCCTGGTTCGCCGCAGCGTCCTTCAGTTCCCGAAGCTTCTTCGCTGTATTGTCTTTCACTTCCGCGATCTTCCGGTTGGCCGCTTCGTTGAGGGCTTCAATGGTCCCCGCAGCCTCTTCCCGGATCTGCTCTCCTTCTTCCACCAGGAGGGCTCCGGTAATCGGATGATACACGTTTTCACAGGCGGTACGGCCCGTGATGCGGTCTTTCAGCTTTTCAATGATTTCCGCACCGTCCACGAAGGCTCTGGCTTCGATACCGTCGGTGGTACCGCAGTCCTCGTCCCGGACGATGACGTTGTGGCTGACGTCTACCAGACGACGGGTGAGGTACCCGGAGTCCGCTGTACGCAGCGCTGTATCCGCCAGGCCTTTCCGGGCTCCGTTGGTGGATACGAAGTATTCCAGTACCGACAGACCTTCCCGGAAATTGGACTTGATCGGGATTTCGATGGTCTTACCGGAAGCGTTGGACATGAGTCCGCGCATGCCGCCGATCTGGGAAATCTGCTTCTTGCTGCCTCTGGCGCCGGAGTGGGCCATGATGTAGAGGTTGTTTTCCCCGCCCAGGCTGTCCATCAGTGCGTCAGCAACGGTTTCAGTGGTGTCTTCCCAGAGCTTGATGACGTTTTCATACCGCTCGGATTCGGACACCAGACCCCGTCTGTACGCTCTTTCAAAGGTTTCTACCCGTTTGTCCGCATTGGCGACGATATCCTTCTTGGCTTCCGGGATCTCCATATCGGAT
The DNA here is from genome assembly GCA_017515705.1 of Bacillota bacterium. Lineage (GTDB taxonomy): Bacteria > Bacillota > Clostridia > Peptostreptococcales > Anaerovoracaceae > RUG14258. Next base: position 16,832 of record JAFWFI010000150.1, on the reverse strand, counting down.
ACGGAGATGGTGATGGCGCCGATGGTGGAATAATGGTAGCCCATGCTCTTGATGGTATCCAGCATGATGGCGGTCTTGGTATTTCCGTGGGCGGCATAGCATCTGCCGATGATGTCCCCCAGCTTTTTCTTGTCGCACAGGAAGTCGATCTCCAGGGAATACTTGTCCTTTTCCCGGTCCACATAACCCAGGTCCTGAGGCATGTTTTCGTTGAAGATGAACCGGCCCACGGTGGAGCAGACCAGCCGGCCTTCCTTGTCGTTTTCGTCCAGGCAGCGTTTCACGATGACCTTTTCGTGAAGGTCGACCATTTTATCCGCATAGGCCATCAGCAGTTCGTCGAAGTCCGCAAACCGCCGCATGTCCTTTCTTTCCTTCGGATACATCCGTTCTTCCCCGTCGCGGGTGATGTAGAACTGTTTCGCTGTCTTGTCTTCGGTGGGATCGTAGGTCAGGTAGTAACTGCCTAAGATCATGTCCTGGGTCGGGGTGGTGATCGGTGTCCCGTCCTTCGGCGCCAGGATGTTGTTGACGGAAAGCATCAGGAAGCGGGCTTCCGCCTGTGCTTCCACGGACAGCGGCAGATGCACCGCCATCTGGTCCCCGTCGAAGTCGGCATTGTACGCCGTACATACCAGCGGGTGGAGTTTGATGGCCTTGCCTTCCACCAGCACCGGCTCAAAGGCCTGGATGCCCAGCCGGTGAAGGGTCGGGGCACGGTTCAGGAGCACCGGATGTTCCTTGATGACTTCATCCAGCACGTCCCAGACTTCCGGGCGCACCCGTTCCACCATTCTCTTGGCGTTTTTGATGTTGTGGGCCTTCTTGTCCTTCACCAGTTTCTTCATGATGAAAGGCTTGAAGAGTTCCAGGGCCATCTTCTTCGGCAGCCCGCACTGATAGAATTTCAGTTCCGGACCGACGACGATTACGGAACGTCCCGAATAGTCTACCCGCTTGCCCAGCAGGTTCTGACGGAAACGCCCCTGCTTGCCCTTGAGCATATCCGACAGGGATTTCAGCGGACGGCTGCCCGGCCCGGTGACCGGTCTTCCCCGACGGCCGTTGTCGATCAGGGCGTCCACTGCTTCCTGCAGCATTCTCTTTTCATTGCGCACGATGATATCCGGCGCACTCAGATCCAGCAGTCTCTTCAGCCGGTTGTTCCGGTTGATGACCCTGCGGTAGAGGTCGTTCAGGTCGGAGGTGGCGAAACGGCCGCCGTCCAGCTGAACCATGGGCCGAAGATCCGGCGGGATCACGGGGATCACGTCCAGGATCATCCACTCGGCCTTGTTGTTGGACTGCCGCAGCGCTTCGATGACTTCCAGACGGCGGACGATCCGGACCTTCTTCTGGCCGGAGCTTTCCTTCAGCTTCGTCCGCAGGTCCAGCGCCAGCTCGTCCAGGTCGATCTGGGACAGCAGGTCCTTGATGGCTTCTGCGCCCATAGCAGCCTTGAAACTGCTGCCATAGGTCTTCTTTGCTTCCTGGTACTCATCTTCCGACAGAAGCTGCTTGCGCACCAGCGGCGTATCGCCCGGGTCGGTTACGATGTAGGACGCAAAGTACAGTACTTTTTCCAGGTTTCTGGCGGTCATGTCCAGCACCAGGCCCATCCTGCTGGGGATGCCCTTGAAATACCAGATATGGGAAACCGGTGCCGCCAGTTCGATGTGCCCCATCCGTTCTCTTCTGACCTTGGACTTGGTGACTTCCACGCCGCAGCGGTCGCAGACGATCCCCTTGAAGCGGATCCGCTTGTACTTTCCGCAGTGGCATTCCCAGTCCTTCATGGGCCCGAAGATCCGTTCACAGAACAGCCCGTCCTTTTCCGGCTTCAGGGTTCTGTAATTGATGGTTTCCGGTTTTTTCACTTCGCCTCTGGACCAGCTTAAGATTTTCTCGCTGGACGCCAGGCTGATTTGTATCGATTCAAAATTATTCAGTTCCTGCAAAGGGGTCACTCTCCCTTCTGTTTTGTTCCCTTTATTCAAAATCCATCTCGTCTTCGCCATCGATGAACAGATCATCGATGTCCCCGGAGTCGCCGTCCGGATCGAATTCCGCGTTGTTCAGGTCTTCATCGCTGGGTTCGCGTTCTTCATCCTCCAGGGCTTCTTCTTCCGCGATCTCGTCGGTTTCGTGATAACCGCCGTCGGATTCGTTGTAGATCATATCCGCATCCGCCAGATCGTTGATGTCCGAGGTTCTCACGGAATCCAGTTCATCATCGATGGATTCCCTGATTTCGATTTCTTCGTTCTTATCGGAGAGCACCCGGATGTCAAGCGCCAGGCTCTGCATTTCCTTGATAAGAACCTTAAAGGATTCCGGAATGCCCGGTTCCGGGATGTTTTCGCCCTTGACGATGGCTTCGTAGGTCTTGACACGGCCCACGATATCGTCGGATTTCACTGTCAGGATCTCCTGCAGGGTGTAGGCTGCGCCGTAAGCTTCCAGAGCCCATACTTCCATTTCGCCGAACCGCTGTCCGCCGAACTGGGCCTTGCCGCCCAGCGGCTGCTGGGTAACCAGGGAATAGGGGCCTGTGCTCCGGGCGTGGATCTTGTCGTCCACCAGGTGGTGGAGCTTGAGCATGTACATGTATCCCACCGTGACCGGATGGTCAAAGGGTTCGCCGGTCCGTCCGTCTCTCATCACCAGCTTGCCGGTTTCCGGATAACCGCATTCCTTCAGCAGTTCGATGATGTCGGATTCCCGTGCGCCGTCGAATACCGGGGTGGCCACATACCAGCCCTTCTTCTTCGCCGCCAGACCCAGGTGGACTTCCAGGACCTGCCCGATGTTCATACGGGAGGGCACGCCCAGGGGGTTCAGCACCACCTGCAGCGGTGTGCCGTCTTCCATGAAGGGCATGTCTTCTTCCGGCAGGATCCGGGAGATAACGCCTTTGTTGCCGTGACGGCCCGCCATCTTGTCCCCGACGTTGATCTTTCTCTTGGTGGCGATGTAGCACCGGACCAGACGGTTCACGCCCGGCGGGAGTTCATCATTGTTTTCCCGGGAGAAGCGTTTCACGTCTACCACGATACCGGTCTCGCCGTGGGGCACTCTCAGGGAGGTGTCACGGACTTCTCTTGCCTTTTCGCCGAAGATGGCCCGCAGGAGCCGCTCTTCCGCCGTCAGCTCGGTCTCGCCCTTCGGGGTGACCTTGCCCACCAGAATGTCCCCGGAGGAGACTTCCGCGCCGATCCGGATGACACCGTCTTCATCCAGGTCTTTCAGCGCATCTCCGCCCACATTCGGGATATCTCTGGTGATATCCTCGGAGCCCAGCTTGGTGTCCCGGGCTTCCGCTTCGTATTCTTCGATGTGAAGGGTGGTCAGGATGTCTTCCATAACCAGCCGTTCATTCAGGAGGATCGCATCCTCGTAGTTGTAGCCTTCCCAGGTCATGAATCCTACCAGGAGATTCCGGCCCAGTGCGACTTCGCCCTGGTCCGTGGAAGGACCGTCGGCGATGGGTTCGCCTTTTTCCACGTGTTCGCCCTTATCGACGATGGGCCGCTGGTTGATGCAGGTGCCCTGGTTGGAACGCTTGAATTTCAGGAGCTTGTAGGTATCCTTCCCTTCTCCGTCGTCCCGCTGGATCACGATCCGGTCCGCATCCACGTAGGAAACGGTACCGGCGTTTTTCGCCAGGATGACCACGCCGGAGTCTCTGGCCGCCAGGTATTCCATCCCGGTGCCGACGATCGGCGTATCCGTCATCAGAAGCGGCACTGCCTGCCGCTGCATGTTGGAACCCATCAGCGCCCGGTTCGCGTCGTCGTTTTCCAGGAAGGGGATCATCGCCGTCGCCACGGATACGACCTGCTTCGGGGAAACGTCCATGTAATCCGGCACTTCCCGGTGAACCATTTCGATTTCACCGCCCACGCCGCGGGCAGCAACTCTTTCGTTGATGAAGTGGCCTTCCGCATCCAGGGGCTCGTTGGCCTGCGCGATGACAAGGGGTTCTTCCTCGTCCGCCGTCAGGTAGTGGATGGTGGTGGTGACCCGTCCGGTCTCCTTGTCGATCAGCCGGTAAGGGGTTTCGATGAACCCGTACTCGTTGATCCGGCCATAGGTGGTCAGGGAGCCGATCAGACCGATGTTCGGACCTTCAGGGGTCTCAATGGGGCACATTCTCCCGTAATGGGAATGATGTACGTCCCGGACTTCGAACCCGGCCCGTTCCCTGGACAGGCCGCCCGGCCCCAGGGCAGAGAGTCTTCTCTTGTGGGTCAGTTCTGCCAGGGGGTTGGTCTGGTCCATGAACTGGGACAGCTGGGAACTCCCGAAGAATTCCTTGATGGCCGCGGTAACCGGCCGGATGTTGATCAGGGCCTGGGGCGTAGTGACGTCCATGTCCTGAATGGTCATTCTTTCCCGGACGACTCTTTCCATTCTGGCCAGGCCGATCCGGAACTGGTTCTGCAGGAGTTCTCCCACGGTACGCAGCCGCCGATTGCCCAGGTGGTCGATGTCGTCGGTAGTGCCGATGCCGTAAGGCAGACCTAAGATGTAGCTGACAGAAGCCACGATATCGTCGGTCAGGATGTGCTTGGGCACCAGCCTGCTTTTATTGGACATGATCGCTTCCCGGATCACCTCTTCACCCTCTTCACCGTAGTTGTCCAGGATCTCCTTCAGCACGGGATAGTATACCTTGGGAGCGATCTTCATGTCGGAAATATCAAAATCCAGATGTTTTGCTAATGTGACGAAGTGGTTGCCGATGACTTTGTGTTCCCGGCCTTCTTCATCCAGGAGCCAGACTTCCTTGATGCCGGCATCTTCAATGTCGGCAGCCAGTTCTCTGGAAATCCGGGTCCCTTCTTCCGCCAGGACTTCGCCGGTATCTTCGTCTGTAATACGGCGGGCAGTGATATGGCCGGCGATCCGGCCGGAAATGCCCAGCTTCTTATTATATTTGTAACGGCCCACTTTGGCCAGGTCGTAGCGCTTCGCGTCGAAGAACAGGGAAAAGATCAGGGACTGGGCGCTGTCCACCGTCGGCGGTTCGCCGGGGCGCAGCTTTTTGTAGATTTCCTTCAGCCCGTCTTCCACGGAGTTGACGGTATCCTTGGCCAGGGTCTTGAGCAGGCGGTCGTCTTCGCCCAGCAGTTCAATGATTTCTTCATTGGTACCATAGCCCAGGGCACGGAGCAGCATAGTGGCCGGCAGTTTCCGGGTCCGGTCCACACGGACGGAAATGACCTCGTTGGGGTCCGTCTCATATTCCAGCCAGGCGCCCCGGTTGGGGATGATCTGTGTGGCGTAGAGAGTCTTTCCGGACTTGTCCAGGCTTTCGGCGTAATACACGCCGGGGGAACGCACCAGCTGCGTAACGATAACACGTTCCGCACCGTTGTAAATAAAGGTGCCGTTATCGGTCATCAGCGGGAAGTCGCCCATGAAGACTTCCTGCTCCTTGACTTCGCCGGTCTCCTTGTTGATCAGCCGGACACCCACTTTCAGCGGCGCCGCATAGGTGGCATCTCTTTCTTTGCATTCTTCGATATCATATTTGGGGGTGTCCTTGATCGAGTTGCTGATGAATTCCAACACCAAATTCCCGGCGTAGTCCTTGATCGGGGAAATGTCTTCGAAGACTTCTCTCAGACCTTCCTCGATAAACCACTTGTAGGAGTCCGTCTGGATCTGTATCAGACTGGGGATCGGAGCCACCTCATTGATTTTCGAGAAGCTCATTCGGGTCGTTTTACCCGTTTTCACTGGATGGGGCATTTTATTCACTCCTTTTTAGCAAAACCTGTGAGTAGCATCATTAGTAATAACATCTGCCAGAGGTTCATTTTGGTTTACATAATATCCCGTTTTTATGCATAATTCACCCATGAACATTCTGTGGCAGTTTAATATGATATCAAATTTCGGAAGTCAAGTCAAGGAAAAAGTGTTTTTCTCCGGAGGAAAATACAATGAAAAAAACAGATCCGGAAACCGGATCTGTTCTTTCAATGAAGAAGGATCGATTTAATATATGACATTAATGAGGTGTCAACGTGATTATGAAGCCCTTTTGGTGGTTAGCGTTTGCTAACTCTCTGGCTTATTTTTTGGTTAGCATTTGCTAACCTCTTGATGATGTAATCATACTATACAAAAAGAGCCCATTCAGCTCCATTCGGACCGAAAAAGGCTCCATTCGGACAATTTTAAAAAGTTAGAGATTTTCAGCCTCGCCCGGCAGCAGGCCCGTCATGGAATGAAGGCCGATGGCGATGGTGGATGCATTGTGCATCAGGGCCGAGGTCCCGGGCTGAATGATTCCGGCGACTCCCAGGATGATGAGCCCCAGATTAAAGCCGATGATGGTGTTGTAATTACTCCGGATCCGGCCCATCAGGCGCCCGCTGATATCCCTCAGGGTCACCAGCGCGAACAGGTCTTCCGCCGAAATGGTGATATCGGCGATTTCCCGGGCGATGGCTGCGCCGGTGCTGATGGCGATGCCGGCGTCCGCCTCCGACAGAGCCGGGGAATCGTTGATTCCGTCCCCGATCATGACTACCCGGCGTCCGGCGGCTTTTTCCGCCTTGATGAAGGCCGCCTTGTCCTCCGGCAGCACTTCCGAATGGTATTCGTCCACTCCCACCAGCTCCGCTACCGCCTTTGCGGTCCGCTCATTGTCGCCGGTCATCATCACGACCCGCTCCAGGCCCAGGTCATGCAGGGCCTTCACCGCCGCCGCCGCTTCACTGCGGAGGGGATCATGGATGCAGATCACCGCTACCAGCTTACCGGAGATCGCCATAAAGAGATGGGAATACTCCTCCGGCAGGGACCGGAACTTTTCCATTTCCTCTTCCGGCACTTCCGCTGTCTCGTCTTCAAACACAAAGTGAAAACTGCCGATAATAGCTTTCTGTCCATCGATGGAACTGGAGATCCCATGGGCCACCACGTATTCCACTTTGGTATGCATCTCGTCGTGCTGCAGTCCCCGCCGCCGGGCTTCCTCCACCACTGCATTGGCAATGGAATGGGGATAATGCTCTTCCAGGCAGGCTGCGATCCGCAGCATTTCCTGCTCGTCGTTTTCGCCGAAGGTGATGACCCGGGCCACAGTGGGCTGGGCGTAGGTCAGGGTTCCGGTCTTGTCGAAGACGATGGTATCCGCTTCCGCCACGGCTTCCAGGAACTTGCCTCCCTTCACGGTGATCCCGTATTTGCTGCATTCCCGCATGGCGGAAAGGACCGCCAGCGGCATGGACAGTTTCAGGGCACAGGAGAAATCCACCATCAGCACGGCCATGGCCTTGGTGATGTTGCGGCTCAGCAGCCAAACCAAAGCCGTCCCCCCGAGGCTGTAGGGCACCAGCCTGTCTGCCAGCCGGTATGCCCGGTCTTCCGAAGCGGATTTCAGTTTTTCCGATTCCTCGATCATCTTCACGATCCGGTCGTATCGGCCGCTTCCGGCATCCTTGTCCACCCGGATCACCAGTTCTCCTTCTTCCACCACGGTTCCGGCGTAAACATAACTGTCTGTCTTCTTTACCACCGGAATGGATTCGCCGGTCATGGAAGCCTGGTTCACCATGGCCTCCCCTTCCGCCACCTTCCCGTCCAGCGGGATCATGTGGCCCGTCCGGACGATGATCTCATCGCCCACCTGAACGCCGGTGACCGGTACCAGTATTTCCGTGGTTTCCGTCTTCAGCCATACCTTCTCCACGTTCAGGGACATGGTCTTCGCCAGTTCATCCACGGATTTCTTGTAGGTCCACTCCTCCAGGATCTCCCCGACTCCCAGCAGGAACATGATGGAGGACGCCGTGGCATGGTCTCCCCGCAGCAGCGCCATGGTCACGGCAGCCGCATCCAACACCTCCACTTTCAGGCCGCCGCCTTCCCGAAGACTCCGGATGCCTTTAATGACGTATCCCGCCACCTGGACGGCGCAGATTCCCACCCGCAGGGTATGGGGCAGGAAAAACTGCCGGATATTCCGCCGGATGATCGAATCAACGATCCTGTTCTGATACCGTCGGTCCAGTTCCCGTCCGGAAGGCTGTTCCGCCGTCTCCAGCGCCCGGATCCCTTTTTCAAAGGTAAAGGCTGCCAGACTCCGAAGAATCGACGGCAGGTCCCCTTTCTCCCGGAACCGGATAATGGCGTCGCCCGTCCGGTCAAAGACTTTTACGCTGGCGACCCCGGGCAGTTCCATCATATAGTTTTCAAGTCCGTCCGCCTGGGCAAAACTGAGACGCACGGCTTCACAGCGGACTCTCAGGCTCCTTTCCGACCGATGTAGTATTTTCCAGTTCATGTTGTCCTCCTACATAAAAGGAAGCCGCCCCAGGGCAGCTTCCCCGCCTTTTTGATCATTTATGCCAGGACTTCTTCCGCTGCGTCTTCAACCGCTTCCGCCGCATCACAGATCACGTCTTCCGCATCCCGCACTTCGTTGATGACTTTGGCATCTTCGTAGATATCGTCGCAGTTTGCCCGGATTCTGTCGTAGATGCTCATCACCCATTCCTTTCCCCGCAGGCCTGCTGCCGTTGCGTGGGTATAGCATTTCTTCGCTTCCTTGCTGCTTAAGATCTTGACGCCAATGGTCCCGATGGCAAATCCGGCCGCGATCAGGCCCGGGGTCTTGTAGCTTCTGTCACTCATTTTCTTCCCTCCGTTCAATTACTTTCGTTTATATCCGGTCCACATGGTCAGCACCAGGCTGATCACCATGACCCATGCAAAAAAACGATGATATTTCATGTTTTCCACCGTCCTTTCCTGTTTCTGCATCTATTTTATTCCATTGATAAAACCGTTTCTACCCCAATCGGGCACAGTTCGATTTGCCTGGGCTAACCACTGGAATCAGAGCTTTTTTTATTGACATTTTTGAAAAAGAAGAGTATACTAATTGAAGTTAGCATCGAGTAACTTTTAATAGTTAGAGCAAACAATCAGGGTCCGCAGTAAGTGAACTGAGGCAGCAAAGAGGAAGACAAATGGCGGAAGACAATTCGAAACGGACAATCATACCGGATGAAGAGGCGGATCTGGAAGTGACTTCTTACGAGGTCCTCCCCGGGATCACGCTGATTTACAATGTCGTGCATATGCAGAAGGGCTGCATCAACGTGCCCTGTTCCGGCAACATCTACGAAATCAATCACTGCAGCATCGGGCGGATCGAGTTTATCGCAAACGATTATTACTATTACCTGTCTCCCGGAGATATGTCTGTCAGCAGACGGGGAAGCATGGGCTCCATGATGGAGGAAAGCTATTTCCCCACCAGCCATTACCACGGGGTCTCCGTGCTGATCGACGCAAACGCCGCATCCGGCTACCTGGCAGAGTTCCTCGAAGACGAAAAAGTCGACCTGGAACAGGTTTTCCGAAGTCTCTGCGGGCCGGACAGGTGCTTCATTATGCGTTCCACCCCGAGCCTGGAACATATCTTCAGTGAACTCTATTCCGTACCGGGCAGCATCCAGAAAGGCTACCTGAAGATCAAGGTGCTGGAACTCCTGATGTTCCTGAACGGGCTGGACCGGGAGCAGGAAGAGGAACGCCGGAGCTTTTCCAGGAACCAGGTAGCCCTGGCAAAGAACGTGTGGGAATACATTTCCGAGAACCTGGAGAACCGCATCACCATCGACTCACTGGCGGAGGAGTTCCACGTTTCCGCCACCCAGCTGAAGAACAGCTTCAAAGGGGTCTACGGAGTTTCCGTCTATGCTTACATCCGCTCCCAGCGGATGAAGATGGCCGCCCGGCTCCTGACGGAAACGGACCGGACCATCCTGGACATCGCCGGCCAGTGCGGCTACGACAACGGGAGCAAATTCGCCAAGGCTTTCCGGGACATTACCGGCTTCGGGCCGAAGGAATACCGAAACCAGGCAAAATAAAAACGGCAATAAAAAGACGGTTTATGGAGTGTTCCATAAACCGTCTTTTTGTTTGACTGAATGATTTGCGTATCGGAATTATTTTACTTCTACGACAGCGCCAACTTCTTCCAGCTTAGCCTTGATTTCTTCAGCTTCTTCCTTGGAAACGCCTTCCTTAACCGGCTTCGGAGCTTCGTCTACTAAAGCCTTGGCTTCCTTCAGGCCCAGACCGGTGATTTCACGAACAACCTTGATCGCCTTGATCTTCTGTTCGCCGGCACCTGCCAGGATAACGTCGAATTCGGTCTTTTCTTCTTCAGCAGCACCACCGGCTTCGCCACCAGCAACGACTGCAACAGCAGCAGCAGCGGATACGCCAAATTCTTCTTCACATGCTTTTACGAGTTCGTTTAACTCTAAAACGGTCATATTTTTGATCGCTTCAATGATCTGATCTTTATTCATTCTATTTTCCTCCTAAATTGATAGTATACACAAAGTGTGGGGCTTATTCCGCTGCAGGGGCTTCTTCAGCCGGAGCAGCTTCTTCAGCCGGAGCTTCTGCCGGAGCTTCCTCAGCCGGGGCAGCTTCTTCTGCAGGAGCTTCTTCCGCAGCCGGAGCAGCTTCAGCAGCAGCAGCGCCGCCGCCATTGTCGGCGATGGCCTGGATAACTCTTGCGAAGCTGGCGATCGGGGACTGGAAGCTTCCCAGTAATTTAGCAAGCAGTTCTTCTTTGGACGGGATCTGTGCGAGCTGTCCGATACCGGCTGCATCATAGAATGCACCGTCAACTACGCCGCCTTTCAGTTCCATCTTCTTGAACTCTTTGACGAATTTGTCGAGGATCTTCGCCGGAGCGGTGGCATCTTCGAAACCGAAAGCGATTCCGGAAGGTCCTTTCAGGACTTCGGTCAGGCCTTCAAAGTTTGTCCCTTCCACAGCTCTTCTCATCATTGTGTTCTTATAGATCTTATATTCCACGTTCGCTTCACGCATTCTCTTCCGGAGAAGGTCTGCTTCCGCTACCGTGATACCTCTGTAGTCCACAACGACTGCAGAAGACGCTCTGTCTAATTTTTCCTTGATCTCGTTTACAACCAGTTCTTTTTCCTGAATGAAAGCTGACATCAAAACACCTCCTTCTTTTCAGATTCTGTTATCGTGTCTTTCCCTGATGTCGGGTGTTGTTCAAAAACAACAGTTGCCTTTTCCACCGCAGACAGGAAAAGGCAAATGTGAGTCGTATTGTATCAATACCTCGGCAGGCTTATTAAACATAATCTGTCCCTGCTGTCTACGGTTTTTATTCAATTTTTTGCGTCACGCACTAGTTCCCGATCTTCAGCGGGTTGAGCTTCACGCCGGGGCCCATCGTGGTGGCGATGGTTACGCTTCTCAGATACTGTCCCTTTGCAGCCGCCGGTCTTGCCTTGACGATCGCTTCCAGGAGAGCTGTGAAGTTTTCCATGAGTTTTTCCTTGCCGAAGGAAACCTTTCCTAACGGGCAGTGGATGATGTTGGTCTTGTCGAGTCTGTACTCAACTTTACCGGCTTTGATTTCCTTGATCGCTCTTTCGAGATCCATCGTAACAGTACCGGATTTCGGGTTCGGCATCAGGCCTTTCGGGCCTAAGAGCTTACCGAGCTTACCAACGGTGCCCATCATGTCCGGGGTGGCTACGACTACGTCAAAGTCAAACCAGTTTTCGTTTTTGATTTTGTCAGCTAATTCCTGACCGCCGACGAATTCCGCACCTGCTGCTTCGGCTTCTTTTTCCTTTTCGCCTTTCGCAAATACCAGAACTCTCTTGGTCTTGCCTGTTCCATGGGGCAGTACGATCGCACCTCTGACCTGCTGGTCCGCGTGTCTTCCGTCTACGCCCAGTTTGATGTGAACTTCTACTGTTTCATCGAATTTAGCCTTTGATGTCTGGAGTGCCAGATCAAATGCTTCCGGAACCTCGTATAACGTGGCTCTGTCGATCAGTTTTGCAGACTCTTTATAAGTCTTTCCTCTTTTCGGCATTCTTTACCTCCTTGGTGGTACAAACGGTTTCCCTCCCACTCGTTTCGTGATTACTCACCTTCTACTACAATACCCATGCTTCTTGCTGTTCCTTTGATCATTTCAGCCGCGGAGTCAAGGTTTGCTGCGTTAAGGTCAGCCATCTTTGTCTGTGCGATTTCTCTTACCTGATCCATGGTAACGGTAGCGACCTTGTTCTTATTGGGTTCGCCGGACGCTTTCTGGATGCCTGCTGCTTTCTTTAACAGTACAGGTGCTGGCGGAGTCTTCGTGATAAATGTAAATGATCTGTCCGCATATACGGTGATAACTACAGGAATAATCATTCCCTGCTGGTCCTGGGTCTTCGCATTGAACTGCTTGCAGAAGTCCATGATGTTGACGCCTTTCTGGCCCAGCGCAGGTCCTACCGGTGGAGCCGGATTTGCGCCGCCTGCCGGTATCTGCAGTTTGATGTATCCATCTACTTTCTTTGCCATAGTATTCCTCCTTCCCACAGAAATCATTTATAACATAGCGCCGGGAACAAACCGTGGAAGCCTGCCCTGGGTGCCCGTTCCCTGCCGCTTGTTTACGTAAGTTTTTCGATCTGGGTAAACTCCAGTTCCACCGGGGTTTCCCGCCCGAACATGGAGATCCTTGCCTTCACGGTCTGGCGCTCATCGTTGATCTCTTCGATCGTTCCGATAAAGCTTTCAAAAGGACCGCTGATTACCCGGACCATATCCCCGGGTTCCGCATCGATCTTGATAACGATCCGCTCAATCCCCATCTTCCGCACTTCTTCGTCGGTGAGGGGAATCGGATCCGTGCCATGGCCCACAAAGCCGGTGACACCCTGTGTATTCCGTACCAGATACCACGACTCGTTGGTCATGATCATCTTGACAATAACATATCCCGGAAAGATTTTACGTGTTTTGATTTTTCTCTGACCGTTTTTGATTTCAACGGTCTCTTCCGTCGGCACCTCGATATCCAGGATCAGGTCCTGCATGTTCCGGTTCTCGACGATCTTTTCAATATTGGCCTTTACCTTGTTTTCGTGACCCGAGTACGTATGGACCACATACCAGTGTGCCTGGTGATCGGTCTTTTCCGATACGTCCTCCGTCTGGATGTTTTCTAATTCACTCATGGACTGCTCCTCCCGACGCCGGATCGCTTAGATGCTGATCAGCGCGTTCAGGCCTGCAGCGAAAATGGTGTCCAGGATCCAGAATCCCAACGCAAACACAGCACAGGCAAAGATTACCATGACTGCATAGGACGTCAGTTCTTTTTTGGTCGGCCAAACTACCTTTTTCATTTCAGTGCGGACACCCTTGAAGTATTCCTTCATGCCGCCTTTTTTCTTATCTGCTGCCATAATGATTACACCTTATTTCGTTTCTCTGTGCAGTGTGTGCTTTTTGCAGAATTTGCAGTATTTCTGCAGTTCGATCCGGTCCGGATCGTTCTTCTTGTTCTTCATTGTATTGTAGTTTCTCTGTTTGCATTCGGTACATGCAAGAATGACTTTCACACGCATTTTATGATATCCTCCCAAGTTATGTTTTTACGCAATCTAATAAGACTTCAAATCCCATCTGAAGTCGCTTTGTTATCTTACCACATTAATTTGCGGGTGTCAATAAAAAAAGACAGGATTCCGAAGAACCCTGTCCATTTTGTTTTTTCGGTCTAAATCCTTACTGTCAAACCTAATTATTCGTCGCAGCGGAAGATGAATTCCATTTCAACGAGTACGTCAGGCAGCATTCTGGAGATCTGTAAGCAAGCTCTGGTCGGGAACGGCTTATCAGGCATTAATTCCTTGTAAGCTCTGTTTACTTCGCTGTACATATTGTAGTCCAGGATGAAGATTCTGCAGGTTAAGCAGTCTTCTAATGTAGCACCAACTTCAGCAGCAGCTAAAGCAGCGTTTTCCAGACATCTCTTTGTCTGCAGATAGTAATCATTCGGAGCCATGTCGCTGCCGGTTTCGGGATCTACTTCCGGATATGTAGCGATCTGTGTTGTGAAGAATAAATCACGATACTTTGTACCCTGAACATACGGGCCATGTACAGGACCTAATGTTTTTTCGTTAAAAATTGCAGTCTGTTTCATTGTATTTCTCCTTTTCTGAAAAAATTTTTTATAGTTATTTAATAACTATCGGTTTTAATTATAACAGTTTGTCTGCTACAGCTTTGTTAACCAGATTTTCCGGAACTTTGCCTTCGTGCAGCAGTTCTACTAACTGTCTCAGAGCGATAACTCTTGCTTCTTCGAACGCTTCAACAGATACGAATGCAGCGTGCGGAGTAACAACAGCATTTTCCATACCGAACAGTTCGGACTTTTCAGTTGCTTCGTCTTCGATTACGTCGATACCGGCGCCTCTGATCCAACCTTCCTTCAGAGCCTTTACGAGAGCAGCTTCGTCTACTGTCTGGCCTCTGGAAGTGTTGATGAAGTAAGCGGAATCTTTCATCATCTTGAACTGTTCTTCGCCCATCAGGTGGTATGTAGCCGGTCTTCCCGGAACAGCCTTCATTACGAGCGGGCAGTGCATGGAAACAACATCGGATTCCTTCAGTAACTGTTCTAAGGTTTCAACCTTTTCTACTCCGAATTCAGCTAAGAATTCAGCAGACTTTGTCGGAGCCCAGCAGGTTACCTTCATTTCCATAGCTTTCAGGATCGGAATCATGTATCTCGGAATGGAACCGAAGAATACGAGACCTACTGTCTGACCAGCCAGTCTTCTTACCATCGGGCCGCCGATATGCGGATTCCATTCGCCTTTAGCGGTGGATCTGTTCAGGATGGAAATCTTTCTTTCCAGGTCGAGCATTAATGCGATAGTGTGAACAGCAACTTCCGGTGTGCAGAAGCCCGGGCTGTTTGTTACTGCCATGCCTTTTTCGGTAGCAGCGTCGATATCAACGTTGGAATAACCGATAGCCTGGAGAGCAACGATCTTGCACTTGTCTTCCATCTTGGAGATAACATCTGCGTTTACGTCGAAGAATTCTACTACGATACCATCAGCATCTTTAACAGCTTCTAAGAAAGCTTCCGGTTTGTCTCTGTCTTCGCCGTTTTTGAACTCGATCAGTTCGATGTCATCTACGCCCCATTCTTTTAAGAGCTGATTTTCGAAATCAAGAGTGTCGTCCACGTTGTAGTAAACTACTTTTTTCATTAACATGTCCTCCTATTAAATATAATTTATAATTACGGTCAAGCCATAATAAGCCTACATTAAATATACAATTATTTCTCGAAAATGTCAACCGTTCCTGCACGTAAAGTTGTACAGTGCGGCGAAGAAACTTCGCGAAAATCAAACTATGATTCTAATAACGGTTGTCAAATACCCGCGTGGATTTCTTTTCGCTTCTGGGCAGGTCTCCCAGGTCCACCGGCTTGACTTCCGGCGTCATTCCGATGCGGTCTTTGAAGGCGGTTTTGATGTCGTGTTCCACCTCGTATTTGTTGGCATCCGGCTCGGTTTCCACGAACAGGGTCATGATGTCCTTGCCGAACATGTGGTCGATCATGATCTGGAACTCGCTGGAGGCGCCGGGGATGTCCTTCAGCAGGGAATCCACCTGGCTCGGGAAAATATTGACGCCCTTGACCTTGACCATGTCGTCGGTCCGGCCCAGGATGGTGTCGATCCGGGGGAATTTGCTGCCGCAGGGGCATTCGCCGGGCACCTTCCGGGACAGGTCGTGGGTCCGGTAGCGGATCAGCGGCGCGCCCTGCTTCTTCAGGGTGGTGATGACGATTTCGCCCACTTCGCCGTCCGGCACCGGTTCCCCGGTCTTCGGGTTCACGATCTCAATGTATACATAATCGTCCCAGTAGTGCATGCCGGTGTTGTGTTCGCAGTTGATGGCAATGCCGGGGCCGTAGACCTCGGTCAGGCCGTATACGTCGTACAGTTCCACGCCCAGTTCCGCGGCGATCCGCTTTCTCATCTTTTCGCCCCAGCGTTCGGAACCGATAATGCCCTTTCTCAGGCAGATTCGGTCGCCGATGCCCCGCTTGGCGATCTCTTCCGCCAGCAGCAGCGCATAAGAAGAAGTGGCGCAGAGGACGGTGGACTTCATGTCCTGCATCATCCGCAGCTGCTTGTCCGTGTTGCCGGGGCCCATGGGAATCGTCATGGCGCCGATCTTTTCCGCCCCGTTCTGGAATCCGATGCCGGCGGTCCAAAGGCCGTAGCCCGGAGTGATGTGGATCCGGTCCATGTTGGTGACGCCCGCCATTTTGTAGCAGCGGCCGAACTGTTCCGCCCAGTCGTCCACGTCCTGCTGGGTGTAGGGGATGATGACCGGGGTGCCGGTGGTGCCGGAGGAGGAATGGATCCGGACGATTTCTTCTTCCGGAACTGCCATAAGTCCCAGCGGATAGGCATCCCTCAGGTCGCCCTTCCAGGTGAAGGGGAGTTTGCGGAAGTCCTCCTCGTTTTCGATGCCGGCCACGTCGATGCCTTCCAGTTTCTTCTTATAAAAACAGTCCATGTTCGTCAGCTTGATCAGCTGTTCCTTAATCAATTGGAATTGTGTGTCGTTCATGTCGTTCATTGCTTACCTCCGTGTGAGATTGAAGATTGAAGATTGGAGATTGAAGATTGGAGAAAAGGGCGGCACAGCCTACCCGGCAGCCCGCTCCTAAAGTCCTTTATTCAATATTCAATCCCAAGTCCAATGCCCTCCTATTCAGTTCATGCAGCTTTTCCGGCAGGCGGTACAGCAGGGCCTTCTCCGCTTCCTCCGCCGTGATGTCCACGGCGCCGGAGGCGATGGCCGCCCCCAGAAGGATCACGTTCAGCACCTTCTCCGAACCGCACTCCCGGCAGAGCGCTTCTCCATCCACTATTATAACACGGGCGCCGCTTTTTTGCAGATACCCGATCATTTCTTTT